>JAJDCC010000117.1 GCA_029261015.1 Candidatus Omnitrophota bacterium
CGGAAAAAGAAACGCTGACATCTCGTTTGATAGACCGTCCGATTCGTCCGCTTTTCCCTAAGGGTTTTGCACATGACGTGATGGTTGTCTGTACTGTGCTTTCCTCCGATGGCGAATATGATGCTGATGTCTTAGCGATGGTGGGTGCATCCGCAGCGTTACGTATTTCCAATATTGAATTTCCAGACGCACTGGGTGCTGTGAGAGTCGGTATCGTTGACGGTGAGTTCATCGTTAACCCAACCTTTGAGCAATTAGCGAATAGCACATTAGACCTGGTTGTTGCCGGTACCGAAAAAGGCATCACGATGGTTGAAGCGGGTCAGAAAGAAATCACAGAAGACCAGTTGGCCGATGCGATTGAATTTGGTTATGCCGAAGTTAAGAAGGTGATCTCCTTGCAAGAGGCATTGGTGGAAAAAGTGGGTAAGCCTAAGGATGAATGGATTAGCCGCAAATCTCCAGCCGCGATTTTAGAGCAAGTGCGTGAATTGGTTGCTGCTCCGCTTAAAGAGATCAACAATCCGCAACTTAAAGCTGAGCGTAAAGCAAAGCTTTCTGAGCTAAAAGCGCAGGTCTTAGAGAAACTGACCGTAGATGAAGCGACCGATCCTGCTGATGTGAGCAATGCTTTTGAGCAGGTGGAGTGGGAAGAATCGAGATTAACGATCCTTGAAGGTAAGCGTCTTGATGGGCGTGACTACACTTCTTTGCGCGATATTACCTGTGAGACATCGGTACTACCACGTACGCATGGATCAGCTGTTTTCACTCGTGGTGAAACACAGGCACTTGCAGTGACTACTTTAGGGACTTCAAGTGATGCACAAACAATTGAAACACTAGAAGGTAAGACAAGTCGTCGATTTATGTTGCACTACAACTTTCCTTCTTTCAGTGTTGGCGAAACTCGCCCGAGTCGTGGACCAGGTCGTCGTGAGATTGGCCATGGCGCATTAGCTGAGCGATCTTTGTCTCCTGTGATTCCTGAGGATGCAGATTTTCCGTACACATTAAGACTCGTTTCTGAAATTTTAGAATCAAATGGTTCCTCCAGTATGGCAACCGTTTGCGCGGGAACCTTAGCGTTAATGGATGCTGGGGTGCCTATTAAGGCTCCTGTTAGTGGTGTTGCTATGGGGCTTGTTAAGGGCAGTCGCGGTTCTGATAAGGTGGCAGTGCTTACCGATATTTCAGGAACTGAAGACCACATTGGTGACATGGACTTTAAGGTTTCAGGAACCCGTAAGGGAACCACAGCCATGCAGATGGATGTGAAATTGCAAGAGGGTATCACGATGGAATTGGTCCGTCAAACGCTCAAGCAATCTCACACAGCCCGTATGGAAATTTTAGACAAAATCGATGCTGCAATTTCAAAGCCAAACGAGCTTTCGGATTATGCTCCACGCATCGTGACCATCAAGATTCATCCAGACAAGATTCGGGATGTTATTGGTTCAGGGGGTAAGGTCATTCGCAGGATTGTTGAAGAGACAGGTGCTCAGATTGACATTGAAGATGATGGTACTGTACACATCGCTTCGGTGGATTCTAAGGGGGGCGCTTTAGCTTTAGAGACAGTTAAAGCATTAACCTCGAGTGCTGAAGTCGGTAAGATCTACAAAGCGACTGTTAAGCGAGTGGTGAACTTTGGTTGTTTCTGTGAGTTTTTGCCAGGCAAAGAAGGACTCGTTCACGTGTCTGAGCTGGACGACAAATATGTCGATAAGGTTGAGGATGTGGTCAAAGTCGGCGATGTATTCGATATTAAGGTGATCGAAGTCGATAAGATGGGGCGTGTGAATTTGTCCCGTAAGCAAGCTATGGCACCTTCTGAAGAGGAACCTGCAGAAGCTTCTGCTGAGGAATCCGTTGAAGGCTAGTTTTGCTGAATGGTTTTAGATACGCCGCACTCTAGGGTGCGGCGTGTTTTTTTATGTGCTTCCATTGAAGTTGCTCTGACCATCGTCTAAGATGTAAGAAGCTCAAGGCTCATATCGCAGTTGTATGACTTATGCAACGTGTTACAGGAGAAAGAATGATCCCTCCACAAAGGCTAGCTCGTCTCGGGAGTCTTTTATTATTTTCACTAGGGCTCTTTTTGACCCTATGTTTTCTGACATATCATCCGCAAGATATTCCACTACTCAGTTCACATCCACATCGGCCGGCCCTCAATTTGGGAGGTACCTTTGGCGCTTGGATTGGTTTTGTTGGCCGCGCTGGTTTCGGTTGGGCTTGTATGATGCTTCCGCTTTTATGTGGTATTTGGGGATATCGTCTTTGGCAGGAAGAAGAAGCTGAAGTTCATGGCATACCCTTCACATTGGCCTGCGTGTGTTTGATTGCAGGGTTAGGCACGTTGATGGCACTGCATGCTCCTGAGGATCCCAATAAGATTCAATGGGGTGGAATCACGGGGTATTTGTTTGCGCGTAATGGCGCCTATTATATAGGTGCTGTGGGGACGTGGTTAGCCGCTTTCTGTACCGTTTCCTTAAGTTGGATGCTTGTTTCTGGTTTGAGCTTTGGATTGCCTTCATTGCAGAGTATTCGAGAGCTGTGGTCAAGGCTCATGCAGACAGGTCAGCCTAAACCTTTGGGCATGTCATCTAAAAAAACAACAAAGTCAAGCGGACGCGTTGTTCCTGCTAAGTCAAAAAAAACATCAGCTGCCTATGAAGAAATTTTCGATGATCCAGAAGAAGCGGATGATGAAGAATACGAAGATGATGATGAGGAATATGAGGACGAAGAGGAAGACGAAGATGAGTATGAAGATGAGGATGATGAAGAGCTAGAAGAAGACGAAGAGTTCGAAGATGAAGAAGATGAGGATGAAGAATACGAAGACGATGATGAGGAATATGAAGACGAGGAAGATGAGGACGAAGAGGAAGACGAAGAAGATCTAGAAGACAGTAAGCCTAAGATACGGATTCGTTCTGAGAAAAAAGAGCCCCAAACAACGGTGGCTCCTGTGCGAGCGCGTAATTGGGGCAGTCCTTTTTCGCTGCCACCTATGGACACCTTAACAACGCCGCCAGAGCTCTCAGAAGAACGGCTTACCGAAGATTTGCAAGCAAATGCCAAGAGGTTAGAGCGTACACTTGCAGAATTTGGTATTCAAGGGCGCGTGGATGGGATTGACCGTGGGCCTACTGTGACGCGGTACGAAGTGACCCCTGCGCCAGGTGTTAAATTAGCCAAAATTGTGACGCTTGCAGATGAGTTGGCATTAGCCATGAAAGCCAATAGCTGTAATGTTGTGGCGCCTATTCCGGGTAAAGGACGAGTGGGTATTGATGTGCCCAATATTAGTGCGACAAAAGTTTATCTAAAAGAGATCCTGACCTCTGCGAACTATGTGAAGGATCCTTCTCCGCTATTACTTCCAGTTGGAAAAGATGTGTCAGGGAAGCCTCTTACAACCGATTTGGCTAAGTGTCCTCACTTGTTGATAGCCGGTGCCACAGGAGCGGGTAAAACGGTATCGTTACATGGCTTATTGATTGGCATGTTGATGCGCAACACCCCCGATCAAGTTCAGTTCTTAATGGTTGATCCTAAAATGGTTGAACTTTCCTTGTTCAATGGTATTCCTCATCTTGTTGCGCCTGTGGTGACAAATCCTAAAAAAGCATCCATGGCTTTAGGTTGGGCTGTCTCTGAAATGGAACGACGGTATCAGTTATTAGCACGGTGTGGTGTGCGCAATATCATCAGTTATAACGAATTTGTTATCAAGCATCCCCGTCCTGAATTGGAGCGTGATGAAAATGGGGAAGAAATTCCGGCTGATGAGCCTTTGCATGAAGGGCATTTGCCTTATTTGGTCGTGGTGATTGATGAGTTAGCCGACCTGATGTTAGTGGCTGCACAAGATGTAGAAACCTGCATTGCACGTTTAGCTCAGTTGTCCCGCGCAGTGGGTATTCATATGATTATAGCCACACAAAGGCCTTCTGTAGATGTGATTACGGGGGTGATTAAAGCCAACTTTCCAGCGCGGTTAGCTTTTCAGGTTTCATCCAAAGTGGACTCGCGCACGATTTTAGATGCCAACGGTGCTGATAAATTGATTGGACGTGGAGATCTTTTATTCTTGCCGCCGGGATGTCCTAAAGCGTTACGTGCGCAAGGGGCGTTTGTGGGGGATGAAGAAATTGAAGCGATTACGACATTTTTGAAACGGCAGCAAGATCCGGTGTATAATGAAGGCCTACTTAAGAAACAGGAGCAGCCTGAAGCCGTTGGTGGGGGCGAGCGCGATGCGATGTACGATGAAGCGCTTGATCTCATAATCGATGCAGGCCAAGCATCCACTTCTTTTCTGCAGCGTCGTTTGCGTATTGGCTATGGACGGGCTGCGAGAATGTTAGACCAATTTGAGCAAGAGGGGATTGTGGGTCCCCCGCAAGGCAGTAAGCCACGAGAAGTTCTTGTAAGCAGAGAAGTCGAATAATCAAATCATAACTTTTTTATAAAGGAATATTCGCTTATGAGTGTTGGATATCAATTACAAGAAGCACGTAAGGCTAGGCACTTGTCGTTATTAGAGGCTGCTGATGAAACAAAAATTCAGCCTTGGATTTTAGAGTCTTTAGAGGCTGACCGTTTTCATGATGTCGTTAGCCCGATGTATATGCGTGGGTTCCTTAAAATCTATGCTGGGCTATTAGGGTTATCTTATGACGAGCTTTTGGAACAATTGCCTAAAAACGAATCTTCAATCTTTACGGATGATCTAGAACCTGTGGCTGAAGAGCCTATGGACACCATTCATATTCCTTGGTCGGCTTTGGCGCGCATCAGCAGTGGTGTGGCGATTGGTTTTTTGGTGATTTTTAGTATTTCAAGTTTGCAGCCCCAGAAGTGGTTGTCGAATTTGAATCCGGCAAAATTTGCGTCACAAATGGCCAGCATGAGCCCTTCTATGTCTAAGGGAAAGTCTGAAGTGCAGGCACCGATTGTGTTGAAAACGGGTGAGCCTTTGAAATTGAGTTTGGTGGCCAACAAAACAACCCGTGTTCAATTATGGGCAGATGGAAAATTACTGGTACAGCAACAGTTAAAAAAAGGTATGGCAGAGGAATGGACTGCTAAAGAAGGATTCAAATTGGTCATTGCCAAACCGAATCAAGTGGAACTCAGTTTAAACGGAACTTCAATTCTCCCCGCAGCGATTGCGAGCCAGGGCCGTTTAGAAATTACGCATAAGGGTGTGGCGGCTTTACCGAATTCGGCCACATAGTTCAGTGAGAAAATGAATGTTTCGAAAGACCAGGAATTAAGATCGGTTAGTTTAATCAGTTTGGGTTGTCCAAGAACACTGGTCGATTCGGAAATGTACTTAGGCCGTCTGAAACAAGACGGCTTTAAGATTATCGACGATGCAGAGTCTTCAGATGTGGTGGTCATCAATACCTGTAGTTTTATTGAAGATGCGATTAAAGAATCTGTTGATACCGTTTTGCAGGCGATTGAATTAAAGAAGTCCGGCAAAGTAAAAGCCGTTATCGTTGCAGGGTGTTTGGTGCAACGTTTTAAAGATGGCGTCATTCAAGAGCTTCCAGAAGTTGATGGTTTTGTCGGTGTTGATGGGTTTGATGACATCAATACGGTAGTGAATAAAGCGCTACGCGGTAAACCCTCCCAAAGTCTCAGGCCTAAACCCAATGTGTTGAAATGGGAAGGCAAAATTCCTCGTGTTCCGCTATCTCCTTCGCATTATGCTTATCTTAAAATTTCTGAAGGCTGTATGCGTGGTTGTAGCTTCTGCGTGATCCCTAAAATCAAAGGGCCAATGGTCAGTCGGTCTATTGAAGATTTAGTCGATGAAGCGCAAACCTTGGTGGATGAACGCGGGCTCAGAGAGTTGATTGTGGTGGGGCAGGACACATCAGATTATGGTTTGGATCGTTATGGCAAAGTCCGTACGCATGAGTTGCTGCGCGAGCTAGGACAAGTTAAAGGCATCGATTGGATTCGGTTGCTGTATTGTCATCCCAAAGGAATTTCTGACGAGCTGATTGCGGCGTTGCGGGATGTGCCGTCCATATGTAAGTATTTGGATATGGCGATTGAACATGCCGATGATACGATGCTTAAAGCGATGAATCGTCATATGAATCAGGCGCAATTGCGCGATCGCATTGAAAAGTTGCGTAAAGAAATCCCTGGTATTACTTTGCGCACATCCATCATTGTCGGTTTTCCTGGTGAAACGGATGCGATGTTTGAAAATATGCTGCAGTTTTTAGAAGAAGTGCGCTTTGAACGCTTAGGTGCATTTACGTATTCGCCTGAGCAAGGCAGTGCTGCATTCGGGTATAAAGATGCGATTCCACAAGAGGTCAAACAGGAGCGCTTTGATCGAGTGATGCAAGTGCAGCAGGTGATTGCCGAAGAACTCAATCAGGCTAGCGTGGGTAAAGAGCACTTAGTGATGATTGATGAACCCGATCCAGACGAACCCAATCAATACATTGGTCGAACGACGGCCGATTGTCCTGAAGTGGATGGATTGGTGTATGTGTCTAGTAAGAAAGCACTCAAGGCTGGACAGATCGTTCCCGTTCAAGTCACCGATAATATGGAATACGATCTCATTGGTCACGCTATTGAATCATAGAGACGTTTTATCATGACCTTTCCTACGGTCCTTACCTTATTGCGCTTTGTGTTTTCAGGCGCTCTTTTCTATGCGTTGTACCAACCAGGAATTCCGTTTAAGCTTTTGGCTATAAGTCTGTTTTTGATTTGCGGTTTTACCGATTGGTTGGATGGCTATTTAGCGCGTCGTTGGAATCAAATTACGGATTTAGGTGCGTTATTGGATCCGATAGCAGATAAGTTTATGGTGCTTGGGTGCTTTACGGTTTTTGCGCATCTTGGCATTATTCCCATTTGGATGGTGCTCATCATTTGTGTGCGTGAAGTCAGTGTGACTTGGGTGCGTTTGGTGTTGGCTAAACGCAATGTCGTGATTCCGGCTGAAAAAGAAGGCAAGCTTAAGATGGTACTGCAGCTTGTAGCTATTGCTATGGTGATGATTCGACTGTTGCTATTAGAAAACGCGGATGGGTATCAATTGGCGGGGAGTGCTGTGACTTTAGCGATGTGGATGAGTCTTTGGGCTGCGGTGGTATTGACGCTTTATTCGGGAGTTAAATTTTTCGTGAGGTTACGTGCATGAATCGCTTAGCGGTGTGGTTAGCTCAAGGTTTAGGATTGGGTTTGCTGCCTAAAGCGCCTGGGACTTGGGGCAGTATTTTGGGTGTCGGTGTGGGGATCGCATTTCTTCTCTCAGGATTAAGCGGTTGGTTATTAGCTATAGTGTTGACGGTACTTGTTTTGCTTTCTATCCAGATCTGTACCATGGCAGAAAAAGCTTTGGGTGCGCATGATCCTGGCAGCGTGGTGTTAGATGAAATTTGGGGTGTGGCCCTTGTGATTATTTATCAACCTTGGGTGGTGCGCTCGGTATGGTGGATTTTGGTGGCTTTTGTGTTATTTCGCATTTTCGATATTATCAAACCAGCACCATTAAAGTGGATGGCGAAGGCTCCAAAAGGGTGGGGCATTATGCTCGATGATTTGGGAGCTAGCGTCTACGCGATAGGTGTGCTGATGCTAACACATCAGCTTATCGGTGCATAGTCGATGGTGACAGGCATTACATTCTTAAGTAGCACTTTAAAATTAGTGCCTGTCATCAAATCTTATAATTAATATGCGTTGCTTTATTGCTTTAGAAATTCCACAGTCCATTAAAGATTCCCTGCAAAGCCTTCAAGAAACACTCAAGGCGAGTCAGGCCGATGTGCGCTGGGTGAAACCTGAAAGCATGCACCTTACTTTGCGGTTTTTAGGCAATATTGAAGACACACAGGTTGAGCAAGTTAAGAGTTTATTGGATGCAGTGGCTCAAGATCATTCAGTATTTACATTAGGCGTTAAGGGTGTAGGTGCTTTTCCCGATACGCAATCACCTAAGGTAGTCTGGGCAGGGCTCGATAAAGGCAAAGACAAACTCATTCAGTTAACAAAAGCATTATGCTCTCATTCGAAAGCACAAGATTTACCTCCAGAAGACAATCCTTTCAGTCCGCATATTACTTTAGGTCGCGTGAGATCTCGTAAGTTCCGCCAGATGCTGACGAATGCTTTAGAGTCAAGTGCTTGGAATTGCCCAGATTCATGGCAGGTGGATTCGATAAAACTCTATCGGAGCGAGTTGACGCAAGAAGGGCCTGTGTATTCGGTTTTGCACACTGTTGCTTTGGGTTAAGCCAAAAGCTGCAAGTAAAGTAAATTCAACGCCTTCCGCATGGCGCGAACCCGAATGCGTTCCCGATCTCCAAACAATTCAAATTTCTCACTAAAGCTTTTGTGCCGATTCGCATACCCGATATACACCAAGCCTAAGGGTTTTTCATCTGTGCCGCCACTGGGCCCTGCAATACCCGTAATGGAAATGGCGTGATCGGCGCCAAACTTTTTCAAAACCCCTTCGGCCATGGCTTGCGCAACCTCTGCACTGACGGCGCCGTGTTTCTCCAATAGCGCAGCAGGAACACCTAGGACATTTTCTTTAATTGCATTGTCATAGGCCACAACCCCACCCAAGAAATAAGCAGAACTTCCGGGGCTGTCTGTAATGTGTTTGGCAATCAGTCCGCCGGTGCAGGATTCAGCCAATGCCAATTTTTCCTTCTTGGCAACCAATAGGTTTCCAATGATTTCGGATAATTCTAAAGGTTCTGTGGCGTAGCATTTTTTTTCCAGCATTTTTTGTAATTGCTGGGTGAACGGAGCGAGTGCTTTGAGTGCGTCGGTTTGAGTGCTAGCACGCGTACTCAAACGAATATCGACCGCGCCCAGTTGAGGGTATAACCCGACTTCTATGAATTCAGGTAGATTGAGTGTTTTGATGTGTGCTTCGATGGCCAACTCGACAATGCCGACACAGCGCAACAATGTGGCAGCATAAACGAGATCGGTTTTGATTTGAGCCAAGCGCGGATGCACTTCTTCATCAAAAATACACTGCATTTCATAAGGGACACCAGGTAGGGCTATCACGGTACAGGTCTTTTCTTGCAGCCACACGCCACAGGCAGAGCCCAGTCGATTCGCCAAAGGTTCGGCTCCCTCCGGAAGATCGGCTTGAACCCAGGCGGTATCTGGGCATTCTCGATGCGCCTCGGCATAGCGCTCTTTGATCCAGCGTAGGGCGGTGGTATTGGTTTTGAGGGGTTTGTTGATGGCTAGGGCCAGGCCTTGCAGGGTGCAGTCATCTTGGGTAGGCCCCAGTCCTCCCGTTAAAAAAAGGATGTCCGATCGCGCCAGGGCGGTTTGAATGGCTCCAGAAATCTCTGCAAGCCCATCGCCCACAACGGTCTGGGTATGGCAATGGAGACCCAATTCAGCCACCTTTTGGGCCAAATAGGCCGCATTGGTGTTGATGGTGTAGCCACGCAGAATTTCGTTGCCGATTGCCAGAATCTCTACTTTCATCCGCCGATTATAGCAGGTAAGGGACAAAATGGGGACAGTCGCCTTTATCTGACCTGGACCGCATGGGGGAGCAGGTCTATAATAAAAGACTTCGAAGCAAGACCTCCACACCAGAATCGCAGAAATAGGAGTACGTAGGATGGCAGTAACTAAAGCAGATCAAGATCAACGACTCAAGGCATTAGATGTAACCCTTTCCCAGATTGAAAAGCAGTTTGGTAAAGGTTCGATTATGCGCTTGGGACAAGACTACAGATTAGACGTACCGGCAATATCAACAGGGTCATTACCTCTAGATGCTGCATTAGGTATTGGTGGGGTACCCCGCGGACGTATTATTGAAATTTTCGGACCAGAGTCTTCGGGTAAAACAACGCTCACCTTAAGTATTTTAAAAGAAGCACAGCTAGCCGGTGGTATCACCGCGTTCGTGGATGCAGAGCATGCATTAGATCCCACTTATGCGAAGTCCATTGGTGTGAATCTCGATGATTTGCTTGTTTCTCAGCCTGACACAGGTGAACAGGCCTTAGAGATTGTGGAAAGTTTAGTGCGCTCTAATGCAGTAGACATTGTTGTCATCGACTCGGTGGCGGCTTTGGTTCCACGCGCCGAAATCGAAGGTGAGATGGGCGATTCCTTTATGGGTTTGCAGGCGCGTTTGATGAGTCAAGCGATGCGTAAACTCACATCGGCTGTCGCTAAATCGAAAACGTGTTGTATTTTCATCAACCAGATTCGTGAAAAAATCGGTGTGATGTTTGGCAACCCTGAAGTGACACCAGGTGGGCGTGCCTTGAAGTTTTATTCTTCGATGCGTATCGATTTGCGTCGTATTGAGTCGTTGAAAAAGGGCGATCAAATTTTAGGCAACCGTGTGCGTGCTAAGGTTGTGAAAAACAAAGTAGCACCGCCATTCAAACAAGCTGAGTTTGATATTCTTTTTGGAGAAGGGATTTCCAAAGAAGGAGGTTTGTTGGATGCAGGGGAAACTGCAGGGTTTGTGAAACGTGCGGGTAGCTGGTTGTCTTATGGCGATGTGCGTTTAGGACAAGGCCGTGAAGTGGCGCGTCAAACATTGCGTGAAGATCCCAAGTTGATGCAAGAACTTGAGGCGAAGATTCGGGCTAAGTTGATGCCGCCGATAAAACCAGAAACACCGGCAGGCAGTCAAGCGGGTACGCAAGCGAATGGTAGGCCGCAAGACAAAAAGCCTCAGTTGCAGTCTGCGTAAGTGAATTAACATGCAAGGATCCTTGGTGCGTATCAGTCAATGCTTAGCGATGGTTTTGTCATTGCTGGTTGCCCAGGGATCTTTGTGTTTTTCCATTCCATCTGCACTAGCGACAGAAAATGAAACGTCGCCAGCACTGGAATTACAGAATGGTTTTAACCGCATTGCTGAAAAAGTCGGGCCAGCGGTGGTCAGTATTTCTACAGAACAGGTTGAAAAAGTTCGGGAATACTATCGGGGTAATCCGCATTATCGGCCTGATCGTGAACAGTTCTTTGAAGAATTTTTCCGTCAGTATGAAGAAGGTGCTCCAACGCGTGAGCAAAAGCGTTTTGGTTTAGGCTCGGGTGTGGTGATTGATGAGTCGGGTTTGATTTTGACGAACGAACATGTGATAGCAAACGCCGATAAAATTATGGTGACGTTTTCAGATGGGCGTGAAGTTGAAGGTGTTGTTCAAGGTAAAGATAAACGGTCTGATTTGGCTGTGATCAAAGTGGACGTTGAAGGTTTGACGGCGGCGCAGTTGGGTAACTCTGATCTGGTGCGGACAGGACATTGGGCTATTGCTTTAGGCAATCCCTTTGGCATTGTAGGCAGTGGTACTGAAAATGTGGGGCCGGAGCCAACGTTAACCGTGGGTGTTGTGAGCGCGACCAATCGTAGCTTACCGCGCACACCGCATATGAATCGTGATTTTACCGGTTTGATTCAAACCGATGCGGCGATTAATCCTGGGAACAGTGGCGGGCCTTTATTAAATATTAAAGGCGAAGTGATTGGCATTAATGTCGCCATATTTTCAAGTTCACGCGGTTATGAAGGTATTGGTTTTGCGATCCCAACGAATAAAGTGCAGCGCTTATTAGAGAATTTAAAAGAAGGGCGTACTGTGTCATACGGTTGGTTAGGTGTGCAAGTGCAACCGATGACTCAGAATCTGGCGGATCATTTTAAAGTAGAACCGCATCAAGGTGTGCTGGTTTACACCGTACTGCCAAAGGGCCCGGCGGACGAAGCTAAAATGCGTTCGGGTGATGTGTTGATGCGTTATAACGACACCCCTATTCGGTCAGTGAATGATTTGATTCAAGCTGTGAGTTTCACGCAACCGGGTGAGGGTGTGACTGTATTAGTGCTGCGTGATGGTAAAGAGAAAAAGCTGACGGTGCGTATTGGTGATAGTGAATCACAAATGCCAGAGGCTGAAGAATTAAACAGTCCCAAGGTGTCAGAATCATGGCGTGGGATGCATGTTGCTGGGATCAGTCCTGTAGCAATTGAAAAATTCAATTTACCATTTGATACCTCGGGTGTGATTGTCATTAAAGTAGACGCGGATTCTCCAGCAGGTGAAGCAGGGCTTAGAGCAGGTGACCGTATTGTGGAGATCAATGAGCAGAGCGTCAAATCATTCGATGATTACGAAAAGCGTGTGCGTGGAGTAAAAGGCGATGTCTTGGTCAAAACGACGCGTGGGTACCTCGTTATCCAAAGCGAAAAGTGAGAGTGCTCGCAGCGCACGTAACGTATTGATTCGTTATGTTCAAGCACGCGTGCGGTCTGTGTACGAAGTCGAGACTTATTTGAAACGCCGAGGTTATGTGGAAGCGGTAGTGAAAGAAGTCATTGAGCAAGCGCAGTCGCAAAAGCTGTTGGATGATAAAATAGCCGCGCAATTGTGGGCTCAACATTGGATGCGGTCAACTTATGGTCCCTATACGATACGCCAGAAGTTGCGCTTAAAAGGATTTGCTGAATCTGTATGTCAGGCTGCGATGGATGCTTTAGATCCAGAAGAGGCGCATTCGGTGATAGCGGATCGGTTGACACGCTATTGGAATCGATTAGAAGGTCAGGTGGATGCAGACGAACGCATGAAGTTGCTGCGAAAGTACACATCCCGGGGTTATGCAAAATCAACAATCGACAAAATTTTTCAGGAATTGAGTGAAGTGACCTATGAAAACCAGTGAACTGCGTAAACGATATTTAGCTTTTTTTGAATCTAAAGAGCATCCGGTTCGACCGAGTGATTTATTGACGCCTGCCAATGATCCGACGGTTCTGTTTACCTCTGCCGGGATGAATCAATTTAAAGAATATTTTTTAGGTAAGAAAAAAGATTTAACACGGGCAACGAGTGTGCAGAAGTGTTTGCGTACTGGCGATATGGAAAATGTGGGGCGAACGCCCAGCCATCACTCGTTTTTTGAGATGTTGGGTAATTTTTCTTTTGGCGATTACTTTAAAGAGCAGGCGATTGCTTGGGCCTGGGAGTTTTTGACAGGTACTTTAGATTTTGCTGGAACAAAAAAATCAAAAAATCCTGAATTGTGTTTGTCGCTGCCAGCCGAAAAGTTGTGGGTCAGTGTTTATGAAGAGGATGATGAGGCTGCAGAAATGTGGACGCAATTGGGTGTCCCGGCTGAGCGTATTGTGCGATTTGGACAAGAGGACAATTTTTGGCCAGCCAATGCACCCAGTGAAGGACCTAATGGTCCGTGTGGTCCGTGTTCTGAAATCTATTTCGACAGTGACGGTAAGGTGGATTCCCCAAAATCTGTTGAAGTGTGGAACTTGGTGTTTACTCAATATGATCGCCAGTCGGATGGAAGCCTAGAACCTTTACCGCGTAAGAACATCGATACGGGAATGGGTTTGGAACGTTTATCAACCGTAGTGCAGGGTGTGACTTCGGATTATGAGACCGATGGTTTTGTCCCGTTGGTTGAAGCAGCACGTAAACTTAAGCGGGGTCCTAAAACCAAAAAAGACAGTGAAACATTTGCTTTGCATGCGATTGCGGATCATGTGCGTGCGGCAGTATTTTTGATTGCCGATGGGGTGATGCCTTCGAATGAAGGGCGTGGTTATGTATTGCGCATGGTGATTCGGCGTGCCTATCGTTTGGGACGCAGTATTTTGGATGTCATTCCCAGCAATGATGGCACGTATCTGGTTCAGTTGATTCCGACGGTTTTAGAGGTGATGAAAGATTCGCCCTATATTGATGATTTATTGGCTAAGGTGACTTTAGTTGAAGAAGCTTTAGGGGATGAAGAACGTCAATTTGTTCAGACATTAGAATCTGGTGGTCATTTATTGGCGTTGAAAATTGAAGAATTAAAATCACAAGGTAAAACTGAAATCCCTGGAGCAGAAGCCTTTAAATTGTATGACACCTTTGGTTTTCCATTCGAACTTACTGAGGATGCGGCGGCTGAACAAGGCATGACGGTGGCACGCTCTGGATTTGATGCAGCGCTTAAGGAACAACAAAAACGGTCCCGTGCTGGCAGTCAGTTTGCTGGCGGTATTTTTGCGGGTGATAGCTTAACGATTCGCGATACGATCACCAATATTGGTAGCAAAGACCAGCAGTTTGTAGGCTATAAAAATTTAAAGGCACACACTCAACTGTTAGGTATTTGGGATGGAAAATCCTGGGTTCAAGAAGCACAGGCAGGGCAGCAAGTGGGCTTGGTTCTTGAGCAATCGCCT
>JAJDCC010000118.1 GCA_029261015.1 Candidatus Omnitrophota bacterium
AGATAATGCGCGGATGAAAATCCACGTATCGCATGTTTGAGAGGATGCATCGGCACGGGCACAATAGAGTAATCTTTAGAAAGAGGCCATTGATTTTGAGCTAGGTCTGCCATATGTTGTGCGAGCCAGTTTCCGATGCGCCATGCCGCGCCATATTTAAATTGATGGATCAGGGGCTTTAATGCTTCTTTGTAGAGGAAAGGGGATCGCGCCTCAGCAAAGAGGGGGGCTTGTTGTGTGCATTGGGAACAAATGTCTTGTGTGTTAATGGGAATACCGCATGTAAGGCAGATAGGCTCCAAAATCTGTGTCAGCTCTGCTTGGCAGGTTTGGCAGATATCGGGCGCTGTAGATGCCGTAAAGTCCTTACAGAGCAGACATACCGGCGGGTAAAGAAAATGAAATACGGGACGGAGTTGCATGCAGACGCAGCATAGCATGGGGTCTATCTAACTGTCAATGTGAGGGTTGGGGCAATAACTGTTGTGTTTTTCTAAGGGGTTAAGCTTGACGCAGAATAGCTCCTCGGATAGGCTACTGGAACCATGAAAGGGCACAATTGATGAACGAAAAAGAGGTCCGCCTCCGCACTTTTTTCATATTTGTTAAAAGTACCGAATTGTTTGAGGCTGTGCAGAAGGAGCTTGTCACTTTGTTAGAAGGGCAGGCTCAGGTGAATGAGCACCGCTTGAATCATGCGATGCGTCGAGAAGGGGGGATTTTGTTCCGCTATTGGTCGACGCGTTTCTTGTGGGATGCATTGTCTGACGATGATGAGACCGCCAAACAGTTGAATTTGAGGCTGTTGCGACTTTTTTCTGAAAATTTTGACTTCCCTCGTGATGGGAGCGGGCTACTTTATGCTGAATTGTCGACGCCTTTCGATGAAGCTCGTGAATTCATCCGCAGGTTGAATAAACAATTGGATATAGAAGACCTTGAAACATTGAGGGAGTTTGTTCAAAAGGAATTTTTGGGGTGGCGCGAGCAGATCTTAGCGGTAACCCAAGAGGCGATTGAAGCGGATTTAGAGGTGTTGGAGACAGCCGCCAGCGGCTGGGTGCAGCGGGATGCTGATCAGAGTTAAGGTGCATCCTCAAGCGAAGCGGGAAAGAATTGAACAGTTAGATGAAAATGCTTTTGAAATTTGGGTTAGAGAGAAACCTCTAGAAGGTAAGGCCACAGATGCTGTTCGGAGAGTTTTAAGTCAGGAATTAGGGCTTTCACAGCAAATGATTCGGTTGGTTCGAGGGGCTAATTCTCGAAATAAATGGTTTGAAGTGAGGTAATCAGGAGTGCCATGTTAGAGAGTATTCATGCGTTATCGGATTGGATGGTGGGGTTTGCCAATACCCCGGGTGGTCCTTGGGCTTTATTTGGTTTGGCTTTTGCAGAATCCAGTTTTTTCCCGATTCCACCAGATGTGTTACTGATTGCATTGGGTTTATCTAAACCGTCTGGTATTTGGTTTTTTGCCATACTGTGTACGATAGGTTCAGCTTTGGGTGGTGCTTTTGGATATTGGATTGGCCGATGGGGTGGTCGTCCGCTCCTCAATAAATTTGTCTCTCAAGACACGATTCATCATGTTGAAAGTCAGTTTCAACGTTATGATGTGTGGGCAGTGTTTATCGCAGGGTTTACGCCTATTCCTTATAAGGTATTCACTATTGCCTCGGGTGTGTTTTATTTGAACTTCTGGAGATTTTTTGTTGTCTCAGTGCTCAGTCGAGGTGCTCGATTTTTCTTAGTGAGTTGGGCTGTTTGGTTCTTTGGGGATCAAGCCAAAGTATTCTTAAAAGAGTATATGGATTGGATCAGTATTGGTTTTGTTGTTTTGTTATTTGCAGGCTTTGGAGTGATTAAACTCTTCACAAAAAGAAAGGCTGCTTAATTATTATGAGAAATTTGGTCACAGTTTTTTTGTGTACGATGATGGGTTTGTCTGTAAATACCGTATGGGCACATGCAGATGCGATAGATGTCTCAAGCCAAATTACTGGCGTCACGGTTTTTAGTGATCGAGCTGAAATCACTCGATCGACACAAATTAAATTAGCTCCTGGTGTGAGTTCGGTTGCTTTATCTAATTTACCTCCAGGCATTGAAGCCAATTCGTTGACGGCTAAAGCTACAGGGAACATGGATATCGTGATTCATGGGGTGCGTCTTGAGGTTCAACAGTTAGCAGAGTCACAAGATGCGCGCGTAAAGGAGTTAGAACAGCAGTTGCGTGGTTTGAATGGTGAAATGCAGGCTCTAAATGATAGAGTGACTGTTTTGAAGCAGCAAAGAGTGTTTTTGGATTCTATTCAGGCTGCTTCCGGAGAACAAATCAGCAAGGATTTGCGTACCGAAATGCCCTCTGTAGAAACCGTATCTGGTTTGACACAGTATTTGGGTGAAGCGCTTTCACATAGCTACGAACAAGAACGCATTGCTAAAGAACAAACAGAGGATATTCGGCTTAAGCAAGATCAGGTGCGACGCCAATTATCAGAACTGTCACGAACACGGTCTAAACAAAGGAATTTGGTTTTGGTTGATGTAGAGGCGCTTGAGTCAGGTACGGCTACTTTAGAAGTTACCTATCGCATGAGGGGGGCTCAATGGTGGCCTGTTTATGCGGTGCGTGCTGAGAGTCAATCCAGAACGGTTGAATGGGTTTCCTATGCCATGGTGAGCCAACGTACAGGTGAAGATTGGCAAGGTGTAGACCTTCAGGTCTCAACAGCTCAACCCCAATTCATGGGCAGTATGCCAGAAGTGAACCCATGGTTCTTACAGCCTTATTCTATGGCACCTCCATCACCCAAACGGGCCCTGATGGGACAACTGTCCAAAGGGATGGCTATGGAGGCTATCGCCGAAGAATCAGTAGATTATTTCGACGGAAATTTGCGTGAGAAGGAGGCTAAGTTGTCACAAGCCGTCGTCGTGCAGCAAGGTCCTTCTGTTGTCTATCAGCTTCCTAAAGCGGAGACGGTGATATCAGATGGCCAACAGTACAAATTGCCTATTCAAACACAGACTTATGATGCAGAGTGGCTCTATGTGACCGCGCCTGCTTTTTCTGAGAAGGCGTACATACGGGCAAGTATGATGCAAGCCGATGGGGCTTTTTTATTGCCCGGAGAAGCGGCTATTTTTTTGGACGGTGATTTTATGGCCAACTCTTATTTGGATCAGGTGTCTCCAGGTGAAAAGTTTGATGTCGATTTAGGGGTAGATGCGCGCGTCAAAGTGGTGCGCAAAACGTTGAATCGCAGTGAGGCTGTGAGTGTGTTTCCTGGTTTTCGTGGAAAAACAAAGACGGCCGAGCAATCTTATTTAACGACTGTTGAGAACTATACAGGACAACCCATACAAATCGAAGTCTACGAACGATTGCCTGTAGCACAGAGAGAAGAAATTACAGTTGACGACATTGTGCAATTGCCTAAAACAGTTGAAGCAGATCCTGAGAAACCAGGTGTGTTTGTTTGGAAAACATCAGTGGATGTTGGTGAGAAGCAAGAATTTAAGCTGTCTTACAGGATTCGACATCCCGTTGATATGAATGTGCCGTACTAAGCGGCTGAAGGAGGAATAAATGCGATCCAATAATCCCGTATTGAATAAAGTTTTTGACAAGGGGTACAGTCAGGTTGCAGGACAGGGCATGACGGTGGAAGGGGTCATGAACAAAGCGCTATTAGCTATGGTTCCACTGTTATTAGCTGCTGCTTGGGGTTGGGGCCGTTCAATGGCATTAGGCGTGCCTCCTATGGGGATGCTCATTGGGGCTTCCATTGTAGGGTTGATTCTAGCGTTAGTGACCACATTTAAAGTAACTTGGTCACCGATTACCACGCCTATTTACGCTGGTGTTGAAGGTTTGGTGTTGGGTATTCTGTCTGCGTATTTTGAGATGATGTATCCAGGCGTTGTGTTCCAGGCTATTGTGTTAACATTCGGGTTATTTTCAGTTGCGCTGATTGCGTATCGAACTGGAGCTATCCGGGTGACGGATAAATTGCGTGCAGGAATTGTGATGGCTACCGGCGGGATTTTTGTAGTGTATCTCATCAGTATGCTGTTGGGATTTTTTGGAATGTCTGTTCCTATGATTCATCAAGGTGGACCGGTAGGCATTATTTTTAGTTTGGTTGTGTTAGGAATTGCGACAATGAATCTACTGCTTGATTTTGATATGATTGAAAGAGGCGTTCAGCAAGGTTTTCCTAAATTCATGGAATGGTATGCCGCTTTTGGTTTGTTAGTCACGCTAGTGTGGATCTATATCGAAGCGTTAAAGTTGATGGCTAAGCTTCGCGGATCACGAAGGTAAGAGGTGTCGAATGGCGAAAGATCATAGCTTTGATATAGTATCGAAGGCAGACATGCAAGAAGTGCGCAATGCGATTCAAGTGGCTCAAAAAGAGATCACGACGCGGTTTGATTTTAGAGGCACAAGTGCAGGTCTGGAGTTTGAGCCAGGTGATGGTATTTTAAAGATTACAGGGGATCATGAAGGGCAACTCAAGAATGTGATTGATATCATCGAAGGTAAATTGGCTAAGAGGGGTGTGTCCACAAAATCCTTTGAATGGGAAAAAGTGGAATTATTACCAAGTGGAGCTGTCAAACAGCAAGCAAAATTACAGCAGGGATTGACGACCGAAAAAGCAAAATCTATCGTAAAGGAAATTAAGACGACTGGTCTCAAAGTTCAAGCACGTGTTGATGGAGATGCAGTACGGGTGAGTGGTCGGCAGATTAATGATTTGCAAAGCATCATCCAATTTATAAAGGAGCAGGATTTTGGTGTCCCGCTTCAAACTGAAAATTTGAGATAACCTTGTAGGAAACATGTTTTCACAAAAAGAAATTATCGTACGGTTAGGCAAGCGCAGTATTGGATTACCTTTAGAATCAGCTTCTCGTGATGCTCGATTTTCTATAGTCAACGAAACATTGAAACCTAAAGCCTCAATTCCTAAACAGAAATGTCGGCAGTTAGATAAAACCTTATTCGTTCATCAAGGACGAGGCCATTTGTTTCTAGACGATAAAAGGATTTCAATTCGACCGGGGCAAACTGTTTTAATTGCAGCAAATACATGGCATGCAGTTCAAAATAAAGGCCCTAAGTATTTATCATTGGTTTGGACCTATGTTCCTGGAGGCGTGGAACAGTATTATCAGGGATTAGCTGAATTGGGAGAGTCGCCTGATGCTGAAGCGGTTAAGGCATTAGCAGAACGCTTTGGTATTGAGATTATGCCCGAAGAGCCTTTAAAAATCAGCAAGCCCAAATCCACAACAGAATCGAATGAAGAAGTCAGTGTCATGCCAGAAATTGACGCGGCTAAAACCCCTGAAGTTGAAGAAGCAAAGACAGACGTTGCGACAGAAGCCCCTCCTAAGAAAAAGCCTCGACCGCGACGTAGGACTCCCAAGGTGCAAGAAGGCGAAGCCAAATCATCTGATGAATCCAAGCCAGCGCAAGCTCGCAAGTCGCGGTCGCGTGGACGTTCTGAAGGTAGAACTAAAGAAGTTTATATGGATGGGCGTTGGGTTAAAGTTTCTGGTGATGGCCCAGTGATCAACATGGGAAAAGAAAGGAAATACTCGCGTAGACAAAATCGTAAATCATGACAACAAAAAAACACAGCTATAACAAAACAGTTGGTTTAACCGTTGTTCTTTTCTTCATAACTCAATTTGCTTATGCAGCAGATCGAGCCCTTTCTAGTAAGCGTCTTTATATCCTTGGCGGTGTCATCACCGTATCTGCTCTCGTGGCGCTTTGGTTATACGATATGGCCAAAAAAAGTGCACAATCAGAAACTAAACGCCGCGAATCCGGGAAATCTCTTGAAAGTTTTTCAGAAGACGATGATGAGGATATCGAACCTGTCATTGATCAAGAGGTTTCAAAACTCACACGCTCTGTCACTAAACGTAAAGAAGTCGCTCGTCAGCTCAATCAACTGATGACCGGGCGTATTGAAGCACGTATTAATGAGGTGAAGCGCGAAGTTGAAGCTGAATATACCTCAGTACTTGAAGAGAAAACACGCGCTGCCCAGGTAATGAGGAAAAAGTATCAGGAAGTGGCTTTTGAAAAACAACAAACCGAATCTGTGTTGAAGAGTGTTTCAGAGGGTGTTGTTGTCGTAGATGCTAAAGGTAAAGTGGTTTTTATGAATCCTGCAGCTGAACGGTTAATGGGTGAGCAGGCTAAAGATAGGCTAGGCCGACCCTTAACAGAAGATATGAAAGATGAGCAACTCATTTCTATTGTGAATGGTGAGGAAGACATCAGCCAGCGTGAGATTGAGGTGAATGCAAAATTAGATCAAACGCGACGGGTGCTACGTTCGAGTAATGCCGTTGTTCAAGATGAAGATGGTAAAACAGTAGGTATGGTATCTGTTTTGAGTGATGTGACTAAGCAAAGAGAGTTAGATCGATTAAAAGATGATTTTGTTTCTAAGGTAACTCATGAGTTACGCACACCTATAGTGGCAATTAAACATTCATTGGCAGTTTTGGAAGAGGAATCGGGAGATTCGCTTGATGAAACTCAACTGAACTTTTTAGGAATAGCAAATCGGAATTTAGAACGGTTAGGAAAATTAGTAGATGAATTATTAGACCTAGCAAAATTAGAGGCACGTAAGGTAGAATTAGTGCATAAGGTTGTGTCCATGGAAGAAGTCGTGAAAACGGCATGCGAAAGTTTGCATGCGTGGGCGCAAAGTAAATCCATCCAACTCGATTCGCAGGTGGACGGGCAGCTGCCTCCGGTCGAGTTGGACATGGATCGCATTGTACAGGTTTTGAATAATCTTGTTGGCAATGCTATTAAGTTTACCCCCGAGGGGGGACACATATCGTGTGCTGTTAAGATGG
>JAJDCC010000119.1 GCA_029261015.1 Candidatus Omnitrophota bacterium
GATTTTCGTGCTCGATATGGGCAAGCAAGTAAAGATAAAAGTGTTGGCAGAGCAAATGATTCGTCTGGCTGGTTTGAGACCACATGAAGATATTGAAATAGAAACGACTGGTATTCGGGCTGGTGAAAAAATGCAGGAAGAACTCTTTACTGACGATGAGCAATCACTCAGAAAAAAACATAAACGCATCCATCAAGTGAAAGCAAAGGTTCAAACTTGGCGAAAAGTTTCTGGAGCTTTGCAGGCTTTTAAGAAAACCGTTGAAATTGAAGACCCACTCCAAGCCAAGAATCTTCTAAAAAAATATGTCCCCAACTTCCAGGAGCCACAGCATGTCCCAGATTCCAGCGTGCGTCGGCGGAAAACCCGTAAGAGCTAAGCCGCTCGCTTTTTATCAACCCATTTTGGGCGCCGCCGAGAAAAAGGCGGTTTTAGCCGTTTTAGACTCTGGATGGATCACTACAGGTCCTGCAGTAGCTCAATTCGAAAAAAAACTCAGTCAATACACTGGGGCTAAACAAGTACTGGCAGTCAATTCGTGTACGCATGGATTGTCTATCTGTTTAGACGCTTTAGGTGTTGGAACGGGGGATGAAGTGATCACGACTCCATTAACATTTGCCTCAACAGCTCATGTCATTGTGCATCGTGGTGCGCGACCTCGGTTAGTGGATGTGGATCCTAATACACTCAATATAGATCCAGCAGCAGTTTCAAATGCGATCACCCGCAAAACAAAAGCAATCATTGCAGTCCATTTGGCAGGGAGTCCAGTAGATTTGAGTGCGCTCAAAAAGATTGCGAGCAATAAAAAAATTGCGTTAATCGAAGATGCCGCACATGCGTTTGGTGCTGTTTATAAAGGTAAGCCTGTTGGTCAGAACTCCGATGCGGCAGTTTATAGTTTTCATGCT
This sequence comes from Candidatus Omnitrophota bacterium, assembly GCA_029261015.1. Taxonomy (GTDB): domain Bacteria; phylum Omnitrophota; class Gorgyraeia; order Aquiviventales; family Aquiviventaceae; genus JAJDCC01. Next base: position 915 of record JAJDCC010000119.1, read on the forward strand.
GTAAAAAACTTAACTACGGCAGAAGGTGGGGCAATTGCTGTTCGGTCTTCACGTTTAGCTAAGCGCATGCGTATTTTAATGAACAATGGATTGAATCGGGATGCTTGGAATCGGTTTCGAGGCGATGGGTGGCGGTATCAAGTCACAGAGTGTGGTTATAAATCAAATATGAGTGATGTTCATGCAGCGATAGGTTTAGCACAACTTAAACAGTTCAACAGTATGCAGGCGCGTAGACGAGCCATTGTAGGTGCTTATAAAAAAAGTTTATCTGCTCTCCCACAACTCATTCTTCCTGAAGAACAGAAAAACACAAAGCATGCTTGGCATGTCTACCTAATGAGACTAAGGCTTGATCAATTAAAGATAGGAAGAGATCAGTTCATTCGAGCATTATGGAAAGAAGGCATTCACTGCAATGTGCACTATATTCCTGTTCATCTGCAACCCTATTATCAAAAAGAATGGGGATATCGTGTTGGCGATTGCCCGATTGCTGAGCGAGAAGCTGCGAGTGAAGTGACTTTGCCTTTATATCCTGCTATGAGTGATAAAGATGTTCAGGATGTGATTAAATCTGTCACTAAAGTGGTGTCCTATTATGCAAAGTGATGTGGACCGACTTAAAGCAGACTATGCTCGTAGAGATGCAGAAGAAGGTGGTGATGCTGATCGCAAACGCCTTTCTTGGATAGTTCCTGAAAATCATTTATTGGATGTGCATATCCAACGCTTTCTCTTTACCGCCCTTTCGGGCCAAGGCTGGACTGCAGAAACCATGGGTGAGTGTCGCTTATTGGATGTCGGATGCGGAAAAGGTCGTGAATTACGGTGGTTTTATGAAGCAGGTATTCGGAACATCCACGCGATTGAATTAATTGAATCTAGGGCAAAGATTGCGCAAGAACAGATGCCTTTTGCATCGGTGACTGTCGCTAACATGGAGAAGTTGCCCTATGCAGATAAGCAATTTGATTGTGCTGTTCAATTGATTACTTTTTCATCGTGCCTCGATAAAGACATACAACAAAAAGCGGCAAAACAGATGCTCCGAGTGACTAAAAACGAGGGAGCCATTTTATGGGTGGATTTGAAGCCTGGTAAAGGTATGCGTGACTACATTCAAGGGATAGGGTCAAGCGAGCTAAAACTGCTTTTTCCTGATTGTGATATTGAGTGGAAATACTTTGGGCCCAGGCCTTTGTATTTAGGTGTGATTACGTCCATATTGAATCAGGGTTTTTGGCGCAGCCTCCTCAAACTTTTAAAGATTAAAGCGAAGAATAAAAACACTATCCGTAAATCGCCTATGTGGATAAGCACCCTTTTGCCATATATCCCTGGTGGAACCTGTTATTTGGGCGCTGTGATCAAAAAGAGAATGCATTATGACTGATTCACGTCCGGTGGTTTGTCATATAGTTGAAGATTTAAAATATGGGGGGGTTGAAGAGCTGATTAGGCTTATTGTAACCCAAACCTCTCAAGATAAATTTAGAGTGATTGTCTGTGCTATTGAAGAGGGCGGGATGACAGCAGAAACACTTATAGCTTCTGGGGTTCCTGTTACTGTACTGGGGCATAAGACTTATCACAGTTGGAAGGCTATCAAAGATTTAGTGAGCTTTCTGAAAAACAACAAGGTGAGCATCATTCACAGTCATATGTATTTTGCGAATATGGCTGCAAGATGGGCGAATGTTTTTGCTCAATGCCCTGTAATGATCACTACAGCGTACAGTACTTATCATGAACGAAAATGGCATCAACGATTTATGGAATGGTTTTGGTCATTTTCAACAGATCGCATTATAGCTGCAGCTGAAGTGATTCGATCCTACACCAGTCGGCAGTCTTGGATCAATCCAAATAAATTTGCAGTCATTTATGATGCAGCAAAAGATCAGCGTGCAGTGCTTGAGCAGCAAAAATTGACGCGTTTGCAATTGCGAGAGGATCTTAACATTGATCCTAATGTTTTTGTGATCAGTTGTGTGGCTCGATTAGATCCTGTGAAAGGGCACGTATATCTCGTTCAAGCACTAGCCTTATTGGTTGAGAAGTATCCTGATGTCCTTTTATTGTTAGCAGGAGATGGTCCAGAAGAAGACAACCTTAAGAAGCAGGTGAAATCTTTGGGGTTGCAGGATCATGTGCGATTTCTAGGTGTTTGCAAAGAAGTGTGGCGTGTTCTTGGCGCAGCGGATGTGTTTACACTCACATCAAGTATTCGGGAAGGCTGTCCTCTGTCTGTTCTAGAAGCGATGTCGATGGGACTTCCTGTTGTCGGGACGCGTATGGGCGGCATTCCAGAAGAAGTGGAGGAGGGTATTACAGGGTTGTTGGTGGAGCCGAGAACAGCAGAGCCTTTGTCTTTAGCGTTTTGTGAATTGTATTCAGATAAAGCATTGCGTGAATCTATGGCAAAAGCAGCACGTATCCGTTATGACTCCTATTTTGCTCCGCAAGTCATGATGGATAAAATTGAAAAATTGTATTTGGAAATACTTGAAATGAAAACCCATAAGAAGAATGCAGAAGCAGTGAAGGTGAGGCATGATTAAAGTCTGCTGGATTGATACACATGGAGAACTTTTTGGTGGCGGACAACAGAGCATGCTTGAGGCCGTGACACGGTTACCTTTGGACCGCATTGAGCCTATTGTGATTTGTGGGAGCGAAGGCAATCTAGTTGAAGCGATGCGAGCCGAAGGCGTTAAGGTTCATGTACTCCCTATCCCTACGTTAAAACGCTCCTTTGGGCAGCAGAAACAAGCCACACAAGATTTGAAGCGATTGTTGGAGCAAGAAAAAGTAGATTTGATTCATGCCAATTCGATGCGTGCGACTTTATATGCTTTGAAAGTGGCAAAAGATATTCCTGTTATTTCGCATGTTCGCGTGATGCGTGGGAGTAGCTTGTTAGACTTTTTGCTAGACCAGTGGATTGCAGCAAAATCGAGTTTGATTATAGCGAACTCGAATAAAGTAGCCGAGCGGTTTCGGTGGTGTATCAAAAAGCCCAAACTCAAAGTGCTCTACAATGCGATTGAAATTGAGCCCTATGATCAGCCTCAGCCAGAAGATTTACGCTTTCAATGGGGGTTGCCTATGGATGTGCCTCTAGTTGGACTTGTAGGTATGTTAGATCCCCGAAAAGGGCATACTGTGCTGTTAGAATCTTTTTCAAAAATACACCGTAAGACGCATTGTGAATTAGTCATTGCTGGCAGAGAGCCTGTAGGCAGTTCTGGGTATAGGCAACAGCTTGAACAACGCGTCAAAGATCTTGGATTAGAGGGTAAGGTTCATTTTTTGGGGCATGTGCGCAATGTGCCTGTGTTGATGAAGCTTTTAGATGTTTGTGTGTTGCCAGTCGTCGAGCCCGAAGGTTTCGGTCGAGTCATTATTGAAGCTTTTGCTGCAAGGAGGCCGGTGATTGCCAGTGATCTAGGGGCAATCAGTGAAATCATTTCGCATGAAGAAAATGGGCTTCTTTGCCCAGCCGGGGACGTTGAGGCTCTCTCGGAGTCTTTATTGCGCTTAATTCAAGATCCTATGCTCTGCAAAGAACTGGGTGAAGCGGGGCGTATGCGTGTGGAATTGCATTTTGATCTAAAGACAAAGCTGGCTCGTCTTGCTTCGATTTATGAAGAACTTAAAGGCAATCTCTGATGTTACGTTGGTGGCGTGAGTCGGTGCGTCATAAACCTTATCGATTTCTAATTGAGTTTGTTCGATCTTTTTTCTATATTTTGGTTGGCAATGTAGGAAAAGTGTTTGCTTTGTTTTTATTGCGAAGACGTAATTACAGCCAGATTGTATGGAAAGACTTGAGGCATATTGTCATCTTAAGGCCAGATCGAATTGGGGACATGGTGTTAGCCTTACCTACCGTGGCAGCTGTTCAAAAAGCATGCCCACAAGCTAAGATTACTTTAGTGTGTTCAGAGAAAACATTACCCATAGTAAAAGAACTTAAAGGTATAGACGTTGTGGCTATTCCTGGAGACTCTTATCGAGAGCTCAAGCAAAGTAAATCAATATTGCTATCCGTGAAAGCTGGAAAACCCGATTTAATTTTGACCCTAGAAGCTAAATGGGCGATGGCCTTATTGACCTGGTGGTTAGAGGCTCCTCAATCCATAGGTTATGACATTCATGGTATGGGATGGGTGTTTTCGCACGCAGTATCTTACCCGTATTATCGGGTGAAACAACATCAAATTGAAGTGAATCTGAATTTGGTGCGTGCCAATGGGTTGGAAAGTCTCAAAGCTCCTAATAGAGTGACTCTACCGATTAATGAGAATGCAAAGAACGAAATAAAACTGTGGCTTGAGGATCATAACATTTTAGATGACTATGTACTGGTGCATCCTGGTTCGCGATCAGCATTCACACGGTGGCATCCAGAGCGCTATGCGCTCGTCATGGATGAGATTCATCGGCGATGGGCAAAACCTATAGTGATTTTATGTGGTCCTGGTGAGGAGGCGCTGATTGAAAATGTGTTATCAAAAACACAATCACCTATCATAGTGGCTAAAGCGCTTACTTTGAACCAGACTGTGGCTCTGATTGCTCAGGCCTTGGTTTTTATTGGAAATGCAACAGGCACTATGCATATGGCATCCGCAGTCTGCCGACATGTTGTGGCCATTATTGGAGGGACTCATCCTCATGACTGTCCTGAACGTTGGGGCGCCTGGGGGGAGGGACACATTGTTGTCCATAAACGGCCCGAAGAAATGATAGGGCGTAAGACAAATCACTGGTTGGGGCCTGAGGGGTTAGAATTTATCCAGCCAGAGGATGTGGTTGAAGCTGTATCTGTTTTTTTAGATGAATCTGAAGGTTCCTCATGAAGCCACGGTTAAGTTTGAATATCTTTTCAGGGATGATGAGCCAAGTGATTGGAGTAGCGATTGGCCTTATAGCTACACCGATTATTATTCGTGGCTTAGGAGAATCACTGTATGGTCTTTGGAGTGTGTCCAAAGCAGTCGTTGCTTGGATAGCATTCATTAATATGATGTTCTCAACCGCAACGGTGCGTTTTGTCGGACAAGCTTTAGGTGCAGGTAAGCAAGATGAAGCTAGAGAAATACAAGGGGCATTTCAAGTATGGGCACTATGGTTTGGTTTGTTGGCTGCCTGTTTGTTGATAGGTTTGTCCCCATTCTTAGCCGCTCATGGGATGAATATTGAGGCAGCATACTATTCGCTTGCAGTAAGGATCTTTTATGTACAAGCGGTGTTTGTGTTTTTTGAAATTTTTGCATCCGTGTCGCGCGGAGTTGTTGGGGCATATCAGCGGTTGGATTATTTTTATGCAATTCGTACGATCTCTTTAGCTTGTCAAAGCATTGGAGCGGCTATCTGGATTTCTAATGGCCAAGGCATTTGGGTGATGGTCAGCTGGATTGCATTTATGCAGATGCTTGAGTTTATGGCTTTCGCTATAAGTGCACAAAAATTTCAGGGAAAACGGTTGAAGCATTTTTTGAGTCTCAAATACATTAGAAAGTGGGGGGAGCAGCTTTACAAATACGGGAGTCGCTTGTTGTCTGGTTATGCTGCTGCGCAATTGATGCTACCCACAAGCTATTTGTTGATCAGTGCTTTTAGACCTTTGGAAGAAGTGGCTTATTTTACGGTTTTGGCAAACTTGGTGCGTAATGTGCGCACGGTCGCTACGCAGATAGCGAATGCTATATTGCCAGCCGCTAGTGAAAAATCAGGTCAGTCAGATGAAGAAGGGTTGCGCCAGCTGTATTTGAAAGGGATGAAATGGTCTTGGTTGACAATGGTTCCGTTAGGAGGGATGGCGATTGCATTTGGCAGTGATTTTATTGGGGCATGGATCAGTCCAGAATTTGGTGTGCAAGTACGCCCCCTTGTTGTTCCACTTGTGTTGGGTTTGTGTATTTTCTTCTTGGCAGGTATTCCCATGGTCATTGCACAAGGAACAGGAAAAGCAGGTGCTTGGGCCAAAGCCAGTCTAGTTGCTGGGTTACTCAATGTGGTTTTTTGTGTGATCTTGATTCCCAAACAAGGGGCGCTTGGGGCGGCTAATGCCATGTTAGGTGCAAGCTCAGTATTAATTGTCATGCAACTGTTTTGGGTGCATACAGAGTTGAAGGTTCCGCTGTTAAAACTCATACTGGCTTTAGATATACGTGTTGCTATCGTCACAGCTTTGTCAGCATGGAGTGTTACCACATGGATCTATTTACCCAAAACATTATTGGGGGTTTTAGGTTCTGGAATGCTCTGTGTGTTGATGATGGTGATTTTAATGCCTTTATGGTTACCTAAGCCTGAACAACGGTGGGTATTGAAGCGCTTAGGTGTTGGAGGTGGGTCATTATGAAACCTCGTGTTTTGTTAGTGGGATCTCACTGGGGTGTTGTAGACCAAACTGATGATTTGTTGCGTAAAGCCTTTGAACGTTTGGGGTATCCTACAGATGTTTTTGATTATCAATCAAGTTCACTGGTGCCAGCAATTCAAGGTATCAAGCGATGGATTCCCAAAGGGATTAGAAAAAGATTTTCCCCCCGGAAGCACCCTAAGTTGGCTCAATTAGACTTAAACGATTGCAATACTGATTTTTTGAAAAAAGTGAGTGCATTCAAACCTGATGTGGTGATTGCTTTAAGGGCAGAGCGTTTAACGGCGGAGACTGTGAATACTGTGAGGGCATCAGGAGTCACTATGATGAATTGGACATCGGATGAGCCCTGGCAGTTTAATCCGCCAGAAACAATTGCAGCTTATGATTTATGGGCAGTTGCAGATACTGAATGGTTTGAGTGGATGCAGGAGCAGGGAGTCCAACGTATTGAACATTTACCTTTAGCATGTGACCCTGATTTGCATCAACTCCCTGTCAATTTATCAGAACAGCAATATCAGAAATGGCGAAGTCCGCTTGTTTTTGTCGGGAGTCACACCCTGCATCGTGAAAAAATATTGAGTGTATTGGCTGATCAAAAAATTGCGATTTGGGGACCAGGTTGGGATAAGGTTGAAGACACGGGTTTAAAGCAATGTGTGCGTGAATCGCGGTCATTGAGCCGTGAAGAATGGCTTCAGGTTTATGCTGCAGCTGATGTGGTGGTTAATGTTCAGGCACAGGGACAGGCAGGCCTCAGTTTGAGAGTCTGGGAGTCGGTCGCCTGCGGGGTGTGTCTGGTCACGGATGCACGCTTGGATATTGAAAGATTTTTACCGCAAGGGGTGGTGAGCTTTCAATCGCCAGAGGAATTAAAATTAAAATGTATCGAATTACTTGAAAATAAAACACTACGCGTTGAAGCGGTTCAAGGTGGACGGGAGCATGTCTTGGCTCAGCATACATTTGAGCATCGAGCGAAACAATTAATGCAATGGGCGGAATCTTTAAACAAAAATAGGACGCTAAAATGAATGTACCTCTACTTAATTTAAAAGCGCAGTACGAATCGATTAAAGATGAATTGAATAAAGCTGTTTTGAATGCATTAGCTGAGGGAGCTTATGTGTTAGGTGCTGAGGTCAAACAATTTGAGCAAGAAATGGCTCAGTACTGTGGGGTAAAACATGCGATAGGTGTCGGTTGCGGGACGGATGCCTTAGAGATTGCGCTGCGTGCTTTGGATATACAACCAGAGGATGAAGTGATTGTGCCTTCGTTCAGCTTTTATGCGACCTCCTTAGCCGTTGCTTTGGTAGGTGCCAAAATTGTCTGTGCTGAAGTGGATAAACAAACGTATACACTAGATCCGGAAGCTTTGGAAGCCGCCATCACGCCGAAGACAAAGGCCATCATTCCTGTACACATTTATGGCCACCCTTGTGATATGGATGCCATTATGGCGATTGCCGAAAAACATGGTTTGGCGGTTATTGAAGACTGTGCGCAGGCGATTGGTGCGACCTATAAAGGGAAGAGAGTGGGTTCTTTCTGTGATCTGGCTGAATTCAGATTTTATCCAACAAAGAATTTAGGGGCAGATTGTGATGTGGGAATGGTATTGGCTCGTGATGAGAAAATAGGTGATCGTGTGCGTGCGCTGCGGGATTATGGTAGCTTTGATCGCATGTCCTTTCCTCTACTAGGACGGAATTCCCGATTAGACACTTTGCAGGCGGCCATATTGCGTGTAAAGCTAAGGCATTTGGATGAATGGAATGAAGCGCGCCATCAGCATGTTGAAGACTATAAGCGACGCATAGAATCGGCAGGGTTGGATCAGCATGTGCGTTTGCCTTTTGAGCGCTCGGATTCGCGTTGTGTGTGGCACTTGTTTCCAGTGCGTGTGCAACAGCGAGAAACACTGCAAAAATTGCTGAAAGAGGAAGGGGTGGGGACACAAGTCCACTATCCTTATACTTTGGCGGAACCTGAGGCTACAAAGCCGTGGCTGCTGACTCCAGGACCCTTTCCTGTCGCATTTGGTTTATCCCGCGAGGTGCTCTCGCTTCCTTTATTTCCAGAGCTGAGTGCTGAGCAGATTGATCACGTGGTGCAGTCCTTGGGCAAGGTATTTGCGAAAAGGTAAGTTTTGGTTGACTCTCTAAGGGTTTTTTGTAAAATATCACAAGAATATTGTTTAGGTAGAATTTTGACGATGAAGAAGAGGAAAGCGGATGCAACGTGAGCAAATTGTCAGTTTAGTCTTGGAAGCTTTAAAGTCAGTGAATGAGATCCATTTGAGCGATCGTACCATACCACTTGAGGAAAATACGCCTCTTTTAGGAGAAGGTTCACAGTTAGATTCTTTGGCCTTAGTCCAGTTGGTCGTCGAGGTGGAGCAACGCCTAAGCTTGAATCATCAGATTCAAGTGTCTTTGACTAGCGAGCGCGCGATGTCACAAAGAACCAGTCCTTTCTTAACCGTAGCGACATTAACGGATTATATTGCCGCTGAAAGCAGCGCAGTTTGATGGCCGATCAGGAAGTCATTCTCATTACAGGTACAGGCAAAGGGATTGGTCGATATCTTTCAGAGTATTATTTAGATAAAGGCATGCGGGTGATTGGTTGCAGTCGCTCAGGTACAGATCTGGAACATAAGCATTATGAGCATTTTGCGTGTGATGTTGGGCAAGAGGCGGACGTGCTCAAAATGGTTGGAGAAGTGGGGCGCAAATACCCTAAGGTAGATTACTTGGTGAATAATGCGGGCATTGCGACCATGAATCACATGCTTTTAACGCCACTGGCTTCCATTGAAAAGGTTTTCCGTACCAATGTTTTCGGTACGTTTTTATTTTGTCGTGAGGTTTCTAAGCTCATGAGCCGTAATCGATTTGGTCGTATTGTGAACATGGTGAGTGTGGCAGGGCCTTTGAAATTAGAGGGGGAAGCTGCTTACGCTGCTTCTAAGCGTGCCGTTGAGAGTTTGACGG
>JAJDCC010000120.1 GCA_029261015.1 Candidatus Omnitrophota bacterium
TCGTCAAACCTGCACATAACGGAGCCGATTCTCCGTAAGACTCGTAAAAAAACGTCGTGACTCATAAAGAAACCAGCCCCTGGTCCTTCAGGATAAGGGGCTGGTCTTTTTTTACTAGCCGGTATTGCGAAGCCCAGCAGCGATACAGTTGAGCGTAAGCAATAAATGAGTGTAGTCCTCATCCTTAGCTTTGCCAGATTTGATTTTACGCAACAAACCGATCTGTATGTCATGAATTTCACTGATAGCAGATTCTCGCAATTTGCCGACCAAAGCAGCATTAGGCAGATCTTCATCAATGCTTTCGATTTCACAAAGGGTTAAAAGAGCTTTTTCTAGGCAATCATAATCCTTACGGATGGCTTCAAAAATCGTTTGTCTTGATTTAGCATCTGGTGACAACTTAGAATATTTTTCTGCAATGTGAATGTCCGTCATCATGACACTTTTCCTTAATGACAAGATAACATTGTTAAAGAAAATCCACTCTCTGTACATCTCCTGAAGTAGTGTCAATCGCTTCGGATCAGAGACCGCCTCCATTAAAGCCGCCCCTGCCCCATACCAACCCGATATCAAATGCCTGTTTTGTGTCCACGAAAAAACCCAGGGAATGGCACGCAAATCTTGAATACCTTGAGTTGCACGGCGCTTAGCGGGGCGCGATCCAATATTAAGCATACCGATATATTCCAAAGGAGTCGTTGCTGAAAAGTAATTCACAAACTCGCGACGCTCCACTAGAGAACGATATTGGGTGTATGCGGTCTTGGAAAGCTTTTCCATTTCTTTTCGAAAACGAGGGGGCTCAACATGCTTAGCCACGGTGTTCGTTAGGCTGGCAGTCATGACACTACTAGCTAATAATTTTAACTGGTATAACGCCGTGTCCTGATTTGCATATTTAGAAGAAATCACTTCGCCCTGCTCTGTTAACTTAATCTTACCAGTGAGCGTTCCCGCCGGCATACCCAATACTGTACGGTGCGTTGGACCGCCTCCACGAGAGATAGAGCCACCCATGCCATGGAAAATTTTTGTCCGTATTTTGTGGCGCTTATTGACTTGAGTAATCGTTTCTTGTGCTCGGTAAATTTGCCATTGCGAAGTTAAAATGCCTCCATCCTTATTAGAATCTGAGTATCCCACCATGACCTGTTGAATCCGATTCCTCATAGCAATACTTTCTCGTACAAATGGAATCGCATAGAGTTCTGACAAAATCTTATCTGCACGTTTAAGGTCATCAATGGTTTCAAATAAAGGAACGATTGATAAAGGACAGCGTTTGTCTTTTAATCCACCCACTTCTTTCACAAGCACATACACCATAAGCAAATCAGAAACCTTGCGAGTCATGCTCAAAATATAGGAGCCAATGGCCTCATTATCCAAATGCTTCCATGCCCAAGTAATGACTTTAAAGGTATCAATCACTTCCTGTGTCTGCTCTGAATATTTGTGCCATGATGCCACTAGTGGCCGAGTCGATTCAAATTCACGGATCAACCAAGCACGCCGCTGTTTTTCGTTTTTAGCCCTATAAGACCCTGCCCCTGCAGCCAAGGATATTTCATCCAAGGCATTCTCAATTGAGGTACTGTTTTCGCGAATGTCTAAACGCGCTAGATGCAAACCAAAAGTCTTAATCCTTAACTCCAGTGGCCTTATCCAATTTTCTGCAGCACCTTCGCCTCCGTTTTTGGATAAGCTCTTCCTAAGGATAATCACTTCATCGAGCAATTCATCGCTCGTTGCATAAGCTTCACTGGGCCAATTTTCTCGAGGAACACCTTCATCTACAGCCACTTGTCGAGCTTTCAGTCTTTCACTAATAGCACTGAGCAGCATTCGGTAGGGTTCATGCGGATTTCTTTTCTTGATTGATTCAAAATCAGGAATAATCTGCTCATACTTAATGAGTAAATTTTGAGCTTCTTTTGAAATCTCACAAGTCAGCGATGAATGCGATAGGTTTTTGATAAGCTGCAGCAAATCATTGAGATACAGCTCGGTTATGCATTTCGAATGCCTGATCAGGGTTTCACGGGTCACATCAGCAGTAACAAAAGGATTGCCATCGCGGTCACCACCGCGCCAACTCGAAAACTGAATGATTGCGGGAATTTCAAATTTGGTACGAGGAAAAACTGCACGAATCCCCTGATACAAGCGAGATAAGACTACAGGGACAACGTCATAGAATGTGTTACGGAAATAGAATAAGCCATTTTCCACCTCATCAATCACACGCGGTTTTTCAAGATAAATATCGCCTGTTTGCCAAAGGATCTCAATTTGTGTGCGAATACGCTCGATAATCGCACGCTTCTCCCACGGCAACCGGTTTTTCTCCGTTAACATAGTTAGGTCTTTGTATATTCTTCCATGGCCTTCTAAAACAGACACACGCTTGGCTTCAGTGGGGTGAGCCGTCAAAACGGGTTGGACTTCAAATTCGGCTAAGAGCTCATTGAGCTGATCCGAAGTGAGGCCTTTCTTGACTAATTTCTCCAGTGTCGCCTGAAAATTCCAAATCAAAGAATGATGGGTGTCTTCACAATCCAATACACGTCGTTGCACACTGGTGTTGTGCTCCTCCGCAATATTGAGCAAATGAAATAGAATCGAGTGTGCCTGCACAATGCCCGCTAAAAGATTGGGATCTTTTACCATGCGCTGCTTAAGAGGACTGAAAACTTCGAAATCTTTTTGCGGGTTTGGTAAACTTTCTTCAATATTAGAATCAGCTGAAACCACAGACCGCAACAACGCGATCAGCTGTCCAGCATCATGCCGCATTTTTTCGGCATCAAAAGGAATACTTCTTATCGTAATAGGCGACTTTTTGTTCATCAAAATATCCGGGTAATGAGTAACATCCCCCACATCGCCATCAAACAAATCGTACTAGCGGCATAGGCTACCAATCGATGAATGACATTGTTGTAGGTAAGATGTATGACTGAATGGATCACGCGCAAAACGACATAGATCCACGCGAGTATCACCATTTTAGGAGATTGAATTCCTAGCACTAGAGTTAAGATACCGACTACATAAAACAATATCGGCATTTCAAATAAATTAGCCAAGTTGCGTGCAGGAATCACAACATATTCAGGAGCCTCACCTTGGCTGGCTCGGTGATACTTCATAGACACATCACCGCACCGCGTGGCTTTAATCCGTTTAGCCAGCAACACAAAAGCCACACCAAAGGTCAAACACGCCATCGCAAATAGAGGCAATATCATGACTTTTTCTTCCTCCAGCTCGAGTATTTAGCGTGCACCCCTCGTGTGAATACAGATGACCACTCTTCTAAAACATCCACACCACTGAGAATCAACACAATAATCAACGCTACCTTAATTGCCGTAAAATTACTTGTAGTCGCAATACAGGTACCTACAGCGGCTAATGACCAGATGGTTGCAGCAGAGGTCACCCCCACCACCACACCTTCTCTAGCTAACATCACCCCTGCACCCAAAAACCCTATCCCCGTAACGATTTGACCAATGATTCTCGAAGGATCTGTTGATTCGGTTGAAACTGACATCGACAAACAAATAAAAACATACGTTCCCAACACAATCAAAGATGCGGTTCGAATGCCTACAGGCTTACCCCTGAGTTGTCTTTCCAAACCTACAGCTGCCCCACAAAGCAATGCGGCTCCAATAGCACTCCACTTCATGGGAGCAATGGATAGCCAATCAACCATGTCCATTTTTCACCATCATTTCAATTTTAGGTTAGTGAACTTAAAACCCTTCAAGCACGATTTTTCCACGCGCCGTACCACTTTCAATTTTGGCATGCACTGCACGCAATGTCGCTGCGTCAATTTCGCCTGCCACATCTGTAACGGTGGATTTAATTTTCCCTGCATCAACTAATGCAGCCACTTCGTTGAGCAGCCTACCCTGTTCGGCCATATCCGGCGTGCTAAAAAGCGACCTCGTAAACATGAGCTCCCAATGAATAGACACAGCTTTAAGCTTGAAAGGCGATATATCAAGACCCTTGGGATCATCTATCAAACCAAATCGCCCTTGAGGCGCAATCAATTCAACAATATCCGCAATATGTTTATCGGTCTGTGTCGTTGAAAACACAAAACCCGGTGCCCCCAAACCTAGTGCCTTTACCTGTGGAGCTAAAGGTTGGCGGTGATCAATCACATAATGAGCACCACACTCGCGCACCCAAGCTTGGGTTTCAGGTCGCGATGCTGTAGCAATAATAGTTAAATCCGTCAAAGCACGCAACAGTTGAATCGTAATAGAACCTACACCGCCTGCCCCTCCAACCACCACTATGAGCTTACCGCCCTGAGCGGTAGGTCGATTCACGTTAAGTCGATCAAATAACATTTCCCAAGCGGTAATCGCAGTAAGCGGAAGCGCCGCGGCCTCAGCAGCGTTCAGACTTTTAGGTTGATACCCAACAATGCGCTCATCTACCAAATGAAATTCACTGTTAGTTCCAGGGCGAGCGATAGATCCTGCATAAAAAACAGCATCCCCTACTTTAAAACTTTCAACATCGGACCCGATGGATTCAACAACACCTGATGCATCAAAACCAAGCACACGCCACTCTCCTTCGGGTGTTTTTGCTTTGCGCAATTTAGTGTCCACAGGATTCACGGACACCGCGTTTATCTTTACAAGTAAGTCGCGCCCTTCAGCTTTGGGCTTATCAAGGGTAATGTCATGCAAAGCATCCTCACGCTCAATCGAACCCGCAGTTTTATAAGCAACAGCTTTCATACTCAAGTCCTCAGTACTTCGTACTTTCCTTCAAAATAAACTAAGCGATGCCAAAAAAATCTTTAATCCCCATCAAAACGCTATTCACTGCAACCGAAGCCAATATGAGCCCCATGATGCGGCTGATAATACTGGCGCCCTCTATGCCGATAAGCTTATGAATCTTTTCTGATCCGAGCAGCAACAGCCATTGAATAAAGAGCACGACAATTAACACGGTACTCGTGATCAGCTGATCTATTAACTGAAAACGGTGATTATCCGTCAACAGAACAATTGCCATTAAAGATCCTGGTGAAGCAATTGACGGCATAGCTAAAGGGAACACAGCAGATGAAGACTCATCTCGTTTATTATGAGTGATTTGATGTATCTCTTCTTGCGGCTTACTTTCACCAATAATCATGGTGAGTGCAAAGATAAACAAAACAATCCCACCTGCAATTTGAAAAGCAGAGAGAGGAATAGACATCCCCTCGAGAATTCCCTGTCCTAATAAAATAAAAAATAGAAATATCCCAGCAGAAATGAGCACGGCTTTGCGTGCAATTTTTCGCTTGGTTGCCGTATCAGAAGACTTTGTGACTGCCATAAAAACAGGGACGGTCCCAATCGGATCAATGACCGTCCAAAGAAACACAAAGTTTGTGAGTAATATTTCAATCATCTGGGCTTCATTGTAACAAATAATTTCCTGTACAGAGGATGGCTTTCGTCACCCAGAAGCACTAATCAACAGGCTCTAACCTTAAAAGCTTGCCATCACGCTCATCGGTCAAAAGATACAAATATCCATCGGGGCCATTACGGACATCACGAATGCGCGCCATATCCTTAAGCAAGATTTCTTGCCCAATAACCTTATCCCCATCCATTTCTAAACGGCGAAGATGCTTTTGCACCAAAGCCCCTACAAACAAATCCCCCTTCCATTCTGGAAACAGATCACCACTATAAAACGCCATACCACTCGGCGCAATAGAGGGGTCCCAGTAGACAATCGGCTGCTCCATGCCATGAGCATGCGTTTTATCCGAAATGATTGTCCCGTTGTAATCGATCCCATAAGTAATCTCAGGCCATCCATAATTTGCGACAGGTTTGAGCTTGTTCACCTCATCCCCACCGCGCGGCCCATGTTCATGCGACCAAATAGATTGATCTGTAGGCCTCATCGTCAGCCCTTGCACATTACGATGACCATATGAATACACTTCAGGTTTCCTATTGGTTTTCCCGACAAAGGGATTATTTTTGGGCACAGCCCCATCATCCTGGATCCGCACGATAGCACCTAAATGGTTGGATGGGTTTTGCGCTTCATGCATATGATGATAGCGATCGCCTAAAGTGATATATAGCGTACCGTCTGCGGCAAACACCAATCGAGACCCATAATGAGCAGAACCTTTTGTTTTGGGCCGAGCAACGAATAGGGTTTTCACATTTTCCAATGTATTACCGTTAAGCCGTCCCCGCGCAACTTCTGTTCCAGCTCCCTTACGATTACCTGCAGCATAAGAAAAATAAACGAGTTGGTTATTTTCAAAATCTGGATGCACAGCAACATCTAACAATCCCCCTTGCCCAAGGGCGTAGATAGTTTTTGGCAACCCCGTAATAGGCTTAGGATCCAATTGTCCTTTTCGAATAATGCGCAGGCGTCCTTTTCTTTCGGTTACCAGCAAATCACTGTTGGGCAAAAAAGCCAATCCCCATGGGCGTTCAAGCCCAGAGGCAATTTCGACTAATTTGAAAGGGTGCTGATCGGATGAATGCAATTCTTGGGAGGAGGCAGGACT
>JAJDCC010000013.1 GCA_029261015.1 Candidatus Omnitrophota bacterium
TGCACCAAGCGACACGTGATCTTCAATGACAGCATGTGCACGAATACACACGCCATCACCTATTGAAACTTGGTCCCCAATCACAGCTGTAGGATGGATTCCTGCTTCAGGAACTGCAGCAGGATGGAATAAATGCAAAAGTTCTACAAAAGCGCCTTTGGGGTCGGCTACTTTTATGCCAGAACGGCCTTCAAGATCACACTCATCCGCTCCAACCACTATGGCAGCAGCCTCACTTTGAAGTGCAATCCTCAAATACTTAGCATTTTGGGCATAGGTAATCTGATTTTTGTTCACCGATTCTGTAGAACCGACTCCCTGAATGAGAATAGATCCATCTCCAACCAGTTCACCCTGCAAGTACTCACAAATTTCCGCTAATGTTTTTTTCATTCGAATCACTTATTTGGCCTCGTATTCAGGCATCAATATACCATGCCTGAACTTATTTTCAGAGAGTTAAGGTCATTTCGCCTTTAAAAAATTCAACCCCTTGCCCTGATAGCAAAACCCTATCTTCAACCCACTCGCAAACCAGTTCACCACCACGCTTAGAAACTTGTCTAGCCAAAAGTTTCTGTTTCTTTAAGCGCTTTGCCCAATAAGGCGTCAACATGCAGTGAGTGGAGCCGGTTACAGGATCTTCTGCTATCCCATATTTAGGGGCAAAAAAGCGAGAAACAAAATCGCACGCATTCCCTGGCGCAGTCACACAAACGCCACGCAAGGCAAGTTGTGTCAACATCGAGAAATTCGGATTGATCGCCTTCAAAGTGGCTTCGTCCTGAACAACAGCTAAATAATCCATGCCTTGAAACACCGCTTCGACAGGCACACCCAATCCGTTAGCTAAGCTACTTGGCACTTCCCTAAGGGGCTCTAGAGAGAGTGCTGGGAAATTCAATTGATACCCTGCAGCAACACGCTTCACCACTAAAATCCCGCTTAATGACCGAAAACTCACTTCGTTGGCTTGTGAATCCACATAGTGAAACCACACATACGCCGCCGCCAATGTAGCATGCCCACACAACTCAACCTCTTTAATCGGGCTGAACCAGCGAATAGAGGGGCCTTCGTCACTGACAAGCACAAAAGCCGTTTCGGCTAAGTTATTCTCTTGAGCAATGGATTGCATCTGCCCATCAGACAAATCATGATCCAACAAACACACCGCTGCAGGATTCCCTTTAAAGCGCTGTTGCGTAAACGCATCTATTTGATAGATAGGGATTTTCATGTCACCGTCAATTTCATGATGAGTGCTTTCAATGCTTTTTGGGCTTTGGTCAGCGCTGCTGATTTTCTCCAAACCAATCCGATTTCACGGTAAGGCTTAGGCTCTGCAAACGGAATAAAAACCAAATCCTTTCGTGGACGAACCGCCATGTGAGGCGCAAAAGTGATACCTTCTCCAGCTGCGGTTAATTCTAGCACTGAGGTCAAACTACTCCCCAAAAAAACCACCTGATCATCAGACCGCTGCTTACCACAAAAAGATACGGACTGATCACCAAAACAATGCCCTTCCTGTAGAATCAACATACGCTCTGCCTGAATATCCTGTAAAGTCAGCTGACTTCGATCCGATAAAACATGATTCGCTGGCAGTACCACCCAAAAAGCCTCCTTGCCTAAACTCACCGAACTCAATGTCGCATCCCCGACCGGCAAAGCCATCACAGCAAAATCTAAACGTCCATTTTTAAGCGACTGCAGCAGTACAGGCGTCGTTTCTTCATAAAGAGCCAGCTGCACCTCACCCAATTGCTTTTGCTTACGCTGAATCAGCTTAGGCACCCAATAAGGGCAAATGGTCGGTATCGCCCCCAAGGCTATGCGCCCACGAATGGGGCCATCCTCAACCGCCTCTTTAGCCGCCGCCACCTGGTCCAAAACGGATTGCGCGTGAGGCAAAAAGTCCTTTCCTGCCGCTGTGAGCCGCACCCCTTGAGAACTCCGCTCAAACAACACCACCCCAAGCTCTTCTTCAAGCTTCTTAACCTGTTGACTGAGAGTAGGTTGCGTCACATACGATCGCTGTGCGGCTCGTGCAAAATGCTGCTCAAGCGCCAAATTCACTACATAGCGTAATTGTTGTATTTCCATAGATTTTACCTATTGATCATATAAATACTATTGATTGGATCAATTATACCCGACACGGTAAATTATAAACAACTCAATAAAACAAGGAGGCAACAAATATGTTAGGTGTCGGACAATCATTTCCACAGTTCCAAGTGAAGGCTACGCAATCAAGCGATCTTGCAACCGCCTTTATCGATATCAATAATGAAACCTATGCGGGCAAATGGCTTGTTGTGTTCTTCTACCCCAAAGATTTCACTTTTGTGTGTCCCACAGAAATTGCGGCTTTTGGCAAGCTCAATCCAGCGTTTAACGATCGGGATGCCGTTGTTCTAGGCGCTAGTGTCGATTCTGAATTTGTGCATCTGGCCTGGCGACAACAGAAAGAAGAACTCAAAGAGCTGCCTTTTCCATTAATTGCTGATGTGAAGCGCGAACTGAGTTCTGCCTTGGGCATTTTAGATCCCAATGAGGGTGTTTCTCAAAGAGCGACTTATATCATAGATCCGCAAGGCATCATACGCTTTGCTATGGTGACAGACCTAAATGTCGGTCGAAACGCAGACGAGGTGCTTCGTGTCTTAGATGCACTCCAAACCGACGAACTCTGCCCTTGTAACTGGGAGCAAGGCCAAGAAACGATTCACGTAGGTTAATTCAAATAACTTGAGGTACTCTAATGGAACTGAACATTCCGGATTACGCAAAAGACATTAAATTAAATATCACATCGTTACTTCAAGGAGGCTCTGCAGAGGGCCTCTCTGAAGAACAGATCATCGGAACAGCCCTGGCAACCGCTTACGCAACTCGCGAAGAAAAAGTGATTGCAGCACTCGAAGAGCTCGCAAAAGAAAAGTTATCGGCAAAGCACATCGATGCTGCTAAAACAGCAGCCAGTTTAATGGCCATGAATAATGTGTACTATCGTTTTATTCATTTAGTGAGCGACAAAAGTTATGGCCAGTTGCCGGCCAAATTAAGGATGCATGGCATTCGCAGTCATGGAATCGAGCAAACCGATTTTGAATTGTATTCAATGGCAGTATCCGCATTGAATGGCTGTGGCATGTGTATGGACTCGCATGCTAAGCAACTTGAAAAGGAAGGGATAGGAAAAGAAGGCATTCAAACAGCAGTACGCATTGCTGCTGTGCTACAAGCCTGGTCTCAGGTAAATCGCATTGAATCCACCGCAACAGTAACTTCTTAAGGAGCAACAACGATGAGTCAAGAAACCTATATCAATGAATTAGAAGTTGTTTTGGCCAACACTTACGTCTTGTATACCAAAACACAGAACTTCCACTGGAATGTGACAGGACCTCATTTTTCAGTTCTGCACACGCTTTTTGAAGGACAGTACAACGAACTGTTTGGTGCTATCGATGAAATAGCAGAGCGCATTCGCATGCGTGGTAGCGAAGCTCCCGGCTCCCTCAAAAGGTTCTTGGAAACCACGACTCTGAAGGAATCTGCTGAAGACTTGGGACCGGATACCATGTTGGATACTTTGATCCATGATCACCAGGTGGTTCATGATCAAATTGCCAAAACACGCAAGCTAGCAGCAGACCAAAATGATTCAGCAGGAGAAGACTTGCTCACTCAACGGTTAGCGGCTCATGAAAAAGCAATCTGGATGTTAAAAAGCACCGCTACTCTCCCTCAAACTGTTTGAATGGGGCACCGCTGTGCATAGATAACTGACATCGTGTAGCGTATAAACGGTCAGCCATAAGTTTGGTGAGGCGTTTCAGAATTTCATAGCCAAGAGAGGCATCTTGTTCGCATCGATCGCGTAACCATTGCCCATCGACTTCTAGAACTTCTGTTGCGCCCACCGCTTTGGCATCAAATCGCCACTGATGCGGGGGAACTAACCAAGACCAACCTAACACTTCGCCCGGACCTAATGTTTGAATAGCAACGGGAGCAGGATCTGATTCTTCAATACTTTCTAGCTTGTCTGTCACAATATTGATATGCCCCATAGTCACAATAAAAAAACTATCTGCTTTAGAGCCTCTTTTGATAACGAGCTCACGATCTGCATAGTTTTTCTTAGTTGCGGATTCTGCTAGATCTTGCAAAAAATCAGGATCTAAACCATCAAAAAAATCGACACCTTCCATCACGGCCTCCTGGTCACTGTTTTACATGAGCTTCAGGCTAACAAAGATCACCTCATTTACCTATGATAAATCTCGTATTCCGTTTCACCTCTGCTGAAACTGATACAGTAAGCCAGCTGCAATCTCGGGTTTAGCTAACATCAGTCGCCGCGCTGAAAGTTCCACCTGTGTTTTCTTACGTCCTTTTTGAGTGAATCGGACATAAATACTGTGCCCATTCACTTTAGCCCATAGCTCTGTTTTATCCGCATTGAATCGCTTCACTTTTCCCGATTCGTTCAAAAATTGCTCAATTTGATTGAATGCCTTCTCTAGACTGTCAGCCACCTCAATCTGTGCCGAATCATTGCCAACCATCACACCAATGGCCGTAACCGGAATAAACCCAACACCTGAAAGAGCTGCCGCTGCATAAATACCTGCGCGCTTCACAGCTGCAGGCTTCATTGCCTGCACGAATACCAGAGCAACCAATTTTTGAGGGCTTGAGATGTGCTCATAAATATTCTCAGCCAAGACATTTTCATACACTTTAATTTTTGGTTTTCCTTCAACTGAATAGTCTTCATAAACAATCCTGTTAATGCGCAGAAAGAGTTTCTCGATGTAGAATTTTGATAATCCTTGCGCATGATCTTCCCCATTCTCCGTTTCCTCTGAGGTTTTAGTTTGCGCAATTTTGAGTGCATCCACATTCAAGACCCCTTCAGTATTCCGAATCAACACCACTTCCTCTAAATTTAATCCTACTTCAGGAAAATGTGCCTGACCTTTGAGAAGACTGAATAAATCTATTTGAAGAATGATTTCAGGGATTTGGATCAACTGTTTTGCTTGATAGCCTGCAGGTTGTCCTAAAACAAGATGCTGAATACGTATGCGTTGTTGAAAAAAATTTAAGGAGAGTTTTTTAATGTGAACAGAAACACCCAGCAGGTGCGATAAAGCCCCGATTGAAATGGTTTTAATGGCCTGATCTTTGGCCCAAGAAAAACAGGCTACAGCCAAAAATAAACCCAGTAGTGTGCAA
>JAJDCC010000121.1 GCA_029261015.1 Candidatus Omnitrophota bacterium
AATTGTACCAACTGATGGGATCATCTTGGCGAAGTTCTGTCAGCCGCTGATCAATTTCTAATCCTTGTTTATGACGGCCTAGGCGCGTGTAGGCCTCGGCAAGCGGAATCAGAGCGTCAACGAAATCAGGTGTTTCTAACACCAGTTTTTCGTAGAAGTTGACTTCAAAATCGAGTAATTCTTGGGACTTGGTTTTTTTGGCCATTTCAGGATTCCTTGTTAGATCTATTTTCGCCGAGACGGCCCAGTTGTCAAGCGGTTCTAGCGAGAGATGAGGGCTTTTAAGTCTTTATGTGCATTCTTATGGAGCGCTACGCTGGAAGCCTGATTTTTGAGGGAATTGTGGTACAATGGCGCACAAAATTGAGCACTCATATGACGGGTAATTTTTATGAATAAAGAGACAGAAAGAATACTCAAACAAGCGTTAATGCCAGTTCAGGCCTGGGCCGAAGGGGCTCGTGTTGAGCTGTTTTTAGTAGGCGGTATTCTGCGTGATCAAGCTATTGGACGTGAGCCTAAGCATTTTAATATCGATTTTGCCATGTCCTGTGACACGATGCGTTTGAGTAAGGAACTGGCTAAAGAGCTGGGTGCTGCTTATGTTCCTTTAGATGATGAACACGGTTCGGTTCGTTTAGTGATTCCCGCGCGTGATGAAAATCCTTTTCCGATCGAGCTTGATATGAATGACTTCAGAGGCGCTTCGCTTGAAGAAGATCTCCGATTGCGTGATTTTACTTTGAATGCGATGGCGATGCCGTTACAAACGTGGTTGAAAAATTCACGCGCAGGTGTGACCGATCCTCTGCGTGGGCTACAAGCATTAAAATATCGACGCATTGAAGCCTGTCATGCGGACACTTTCACACAAGATCCTCTGAGGATTTTGCGTGGATTTCGTTTATCAGCGCAATTGGGTTTTGCTTTAGAGCCCATGACACTAGAGTGGATGCAGGCATCAGTGCCAGCGCTTAAAGAGGTTTCTCCAGAACGCATTCGCGATGAGTTATTTGCCATTTTCGAAACAGACCGCGCTTTTGATGCAATTTCGGGGATGGATGAAATTGGTGTGATGGATTTACTGTTTCCAGAAGTAGCCCATTGTCGGGATGTGGATCAGGGTGATTTCCATCACTTAGATGTGATGGGGCATTTGTACGAAGCGGTACGTCAATCGGATTTGATGTTGGCCGATTTGCGTGATTTTAAACCGGAATTGCGTAAAGTGCTGAAGCCGTACATTCAGTATCAACCCGTCGAAAAGCGTTCGCGTAAAGCATTGATTAAATTATCAGCTTTATTGCATGATATCGGTAAGCCAGCTCACCGTACTGTGAATGATAAAGGAGAAGTCTGGTTTATTGGGCATGAGCACATGTCAGCAACACTCACTGGCCCTATCATGGAACGCTTAGCGTTATCCAAACGAGAGTCCGAAACGGTGGTGCGTATTGTGCATCAGCACTTGCGCCCTGGATTTTTGAGCCGTATGCCGGAGTTGACGCGGCGTGCGATCTACCGTTTTTATAAAGACTTGGAAGACGATGGGCCTGGTTGCGTTTTAGAGTGGTGGTGTGATCGCATGGCTACGCGCGGCAAGACATCGCGTACCCATGAGATTGCTGAGCAGCAGCTACGCATGCAGGCAATGCTTGAACCGTATTTCTTCAAACCCGAAGAAGTCGTACGCCCGAAGCGTTTTATTAACGGGAACGAGTTGATGCAAACCTTAAATTTACCTGCATCGCCGTTAATTGGTAAGATTCTCAATCACATTGAAGAAGCTCAGGCTGAAGGGCATGTGGACAGTGTCGATGCAGCATTGAGCTTGGCCAAGGATTACTTAGAATCTCATTCAGACGAGTTGCATACAGCCTAGTCTGCGGGTTGATCTTGGTCACAGCAACCCTTTCTGCTGAGGCTAAAGCGCCTGTGCAGGTGGGTGTTGCTAAAGTTGAACTCAAACTGCCTCCCAAAATCCCCCTAGCAGGTTATAGTCGGCGTGCAGGAAAACCCGCTCAGGGTCAATTAGACCCACTTTCAGTTCGTGCTTTAGTTGTGGGTTCTGCAGAGCAGCAAACGGCACTCATCAGTATTGATTTGTTGATTATCGACGAGTACCTGCATACTGCTGTTAAGCACAAGCTAGCTGCACAAGGTTTATCTCCACAACTTTTCCTGTCAGCAACACACACCCATTCTGGGCCAGGAGCTTATGGTCACCGTTTTGGTGAGAAAATTTCAATGGGCCATTTTGAGCAAGCAGTGTTTGATGGATTGGTGAATGCTATGGTGCAAGCCATTCAACAAGCCAGGGAACAACAAGAACCCATGCAGATCAGTTGGCAGCAAACCCAAGTGCAAGGTTGGTCGCACAATCGCATGCAAGATCAGGGGCCTGTTGATACGGCGCTGACCCTGGTGAGTTTTTACCGACAAGGACACACAGCTCCAGCCGCTGTCATCACTCACTTTGCGGCACATGCAACAGTGTTAGGTGCGGATAACTTTAAATTTTCAGCAGACTATCCTGGAGCTTTGATGCAATCCCTTGAAGCGCAATGGCCAGGATCGGTTGTGTTCTTTTTGGCAGGCAATGTGGCGGATCAAGCGCCTAATAAAAAAGGTCCTGGAGTTGAAGCCGTACAAGCGCTTGGAGAACATTTGGCACAGTCGGTAAAAGTGCAGTTACCGCAGGCAAAACCAAAACCCATCACGCATACGCGTGCAGAGATGCAAGTATTGGATTTTGAAGAGTCACGTGTGCGTATCGGTAAGCACAAATTGCCAAAATGGTTGAGTCGTCGACTGGTGGATGATGATGCAACGCTGACGCTTTTGGCGATAGAGGATATACTCTTTATAGGGGTTCCTTGCGACATGACTTTTCAGTTAGGAGAGCAACTCAAGCAACACGCTCAGCAGCAGGGCTATCGCCCTATGGTAGTGGGGTTCACTAACGATTATGTGGGTTATTGTATTTCTGCAGACCTCTATGACTCGGATGAATACGAAGCAGATATGGCATTTAATGGGCCGAATGCAGGGGAAACTATCGTGAGAACGTTACAAACGATGCTGGAGTCTTGGAAGTGATGAAATTTTTACTCAGTTTTGTGCTCCTATTTTCAATCACACCCAATGCATTGGCAGAGGTCTATTCCAAGGTCAATGCCAATGCCCCGATGAGCTATCAAGAGGGTTTGCGTATTGTGCGAGTGAGTGGTGATCCGTATTCGATGGGTTATCAACATGGGCAAATGCTCAAGGTAGAAGTGCAATCCTTCACGGATCAAATACTGGGCTATTTCGGCCAGTATCTCAAGTTTGAGATGCTTGAAAAGATCGGTTTAAAGATTTGGTTGGAAACGGCTTGGAATGCAGCTAAGCCGCATATTTCACCCGATTATTTGCAAGAAATTAAAGGCCTTGCTGATGGCTCAGGTGTCGATATTCACCGCCTTTACCAAGTGCATGCGATTCCAGACCGTACCTACACGTGCGCTAACTTTGCTGCATGGCATCGAGCGACAGATGGCGGGCGTATGATTCATATGCGTAATCTTGATTGGAGTATCGAAGCAGGTATTCAGGATTATGCGACCGTGTTTGTGATGAAACCAAAAGGAAAGCGAGCTTTTGTGAATGTGGGTTGGGCAGGTTTTATCGGTGTGATTACCGGGATTAATGACAAACGCATTTCGGTAGGGCAAATTGGTGCTGAAACCGTTGAAGCGACATTTGAGGGTGAGCCTATTGCCTTTTTAATGCGCCGTGCACTAGAGACAAGC
>JAJDCC010000122.1 GCA_029261015.1 Candidatus Omnitrophota bacterium
ATGCAACGCAACTGGATCGGCCGTAGCGAAGGGGTCGATGTGTGGTTTGCTTTGGATAACATCAATGCTGTTTCGGCCGATATCGTTGATGATGAACGCGTGCGAATACAAAACGGTCAACCTCAGTTTAAAATTTACACCACCCGTCCGGATACTTTGTTTGGTGTGACGTATATGGTGCTCTCGCCAGAGCATCCACTGGTTGCTGAAATCACAGCGTCAGATCGTCTTGATGCTGTGAAAAAATACCAGCAGCAAGCTTCGCGCAAAAGCGAAATGGAACGCACCGAATTAGCTAAAGAAAAAACGGGGGTGTTCACAGGTGCAAATGCGATCAATCCATTAAACGGAAAAAAGATTCCCATTTGGATTGCAGACTATGTTTTGGCCAGTTATGGAACAGGGGCCATCATGGCCGTTCCAGCTCATGATCAACGTGACTTCGAATTTGCACAAACCTTTGATTTGCCAATTGATGTGGTGATTGTTCCTGAAGGTTTTGATATGAACCAAACGTTGCATGAAGCCGTACCAGCGGCTGGGTTGATGCACCATTCGGGCGATTTTACGGGTATGCCTAGTGATGAAGCTAAAATCAAAATTACAGCTAAGCTTGAAGCGGATGGTATGGGGCAAGGTGCGGTGAATTATAAGTTACGCGATTGGCTTTTCTCGCGACAGCGCTATTGGGGAGAGCCGATTCCTGTTGTGCATTGCCAAGGCGAATGTGGCATTGTTCCTTTAAACGAAAGTGATTTGCCTCTGCAGCTACCTGATATGCCTGATTTTAAACCTACAGGTACTGGCGAGCCTCCACTGGCTAAGGCCAAGGATTGGGTGAATACACAATGTCCCAATTGCGATGGTCCTGCACAGCGTGAACTCAACACAATGCCTCAATGGGCGGGTTCTTGTTGGTACTATTTGCGCTACATTGACGCGCATAATGATCAAGCGGCATGGGATCCTGCAAAAGAAAAGTATTGGATGTCAGTGGATCTATATGTGGGTGGGGCAGAGCATGCGGTTTTGCATTTGCTGTACTCGCGATTTTGGCATCATGTGTTGTTTGATCTAGGATTAGTATCGACACCAGAACCCTTCAAAAAACTCATCAACCAAGGGCTTATCTTGGGTGAAGATGGCGAGAAAATGTCGAAGTCGCGGGGCAATGTCGTAAACCCTGACGATGTGATACGCCAATATGGCGCCGATGCTTTTCGTTTGTATGAAATGTTCATGGGGCCACTGGAAGCTGTGAAGCCTTGGAGCATGAATAACATTGAAGGAGTGGATCGTTTTCTGAATAAACTATGGCGTTTGGTGGTTAAAGAAGACACCCTCAATGATAAGGTGCAATCAGTGCCACTTGAAGGCGATCTCAAGCAATTGGTACACAAAACCATCAAGCAAGTCACGGATGATGTGGAAGCTTTAAGGCTAAATACAGCCATATCGGCAATGATGATTTTATTGAACAATCTGCAAACACAAGACAAAGCGCCGCAAGAGGCTGTTGAAATATTAGTGTTATTGCTAGCGCCTTTTGCTCCACATATTGCTGAAGAATTATGGGAACGCCTAGGGCACACAGAAGGGCTTTCGCATGCGCCTTGGCCGCGTTATGATGAGAAAGCCTTGGTGTCATCAGAAATTCAGTTTGTCGTTCAGGTGAATGGGAAAACGCGTCTTCAACTCATGGTTGGAGCGCAAGCCTCCGATGAAGAGATTAAAGCGCTAGCACTTGAACATGAAACAGTTCAGAAACACATGGCTGGTAAACCGCTTAGAAAATGCATCGTTGTGCCTAAGCGTTTGATTAATCTTGTCGTTTGATTACAGGTGGTGGTGTCATGCATGGAATACAAGAGATCAAAGGTGGTTTTATTTTAGGTGTCTTTGTGTTAATCGCGTCACTGGTTGGTTCTAATCAACTCATTCAAGCTTCATCAGATTCAGCATCTCCCCATCTATTTGAAGCGTGGGAACAAGCTTTAGAAGAAGCACAGTATGTCGATATCAATACGGCCGATATTGCTGCCTGGGAACGTTTGCCGGGTATTGGGCCAACTCGTGCTAAGAAGATTGTGAATTGGCGTCAGCAAAATGGTCCTTGGAATAAAATTGAAGACCTTAAAGAGGTGCCGGGAATTGGCACGATTACCTTCAAACGTATTCTGCCTTATTTGAAACTGAACACCAAAACGGAACAAGCGGATGGGTAATCTAGGTATTCCTGAACTGATTATGATTGGTATCGTAGGTTTATTGGTTTTAGGTCCCCGTCGATTGCCTGAGGTGGCTAAAGGCTTAGGTGAGGCGGTTAGGGCATTCCAAAAAGCCGTGAGGGCAACGCGAGACACCGTTCAAGATATGCATTTAGACACTCCCGAAATCCTTCCAGCAGATGATGCTATTGCTCGCGAAGAAAAAAACAAATCGAATGACGCCTAAACAAAAGTTTGGGATAGGGTTAGTTTCTCTTTTTGGTTTTTCAGTTGCGGTAAAATCAGGCCTATTGCGTTCTTGGGACCGAGCGTTAACGGGTTGGGCTTTAGAGCAGCACACGCCAGTTCTTGATCAATGGATGCAGTCTGTGACTTTTCTGGGCAGCAGTACGTTGTTTCTGATAGCTTTGTTTTTACTCAGTATTTATTGGCTACGAGCTCAGAAAATAGACCGTATTCAATGTTTTGTGGGGTTTTGGTTATTCGGTTTAGGCATTCAATGGATATTGCGGTTGAGTGTTGCCCAATGGCGACCAGAAACAGGCATGTTGCCGGACCCTTTAAGTTTTTGGCAAAGGTATGATTTGGCTGGCTACACAACGGGGCACGGGTTTCGTGCAGCATTTTTGTTTGGTTGGTTCTATCGAGAGAGCCTAAAAGTTAAAACGGCTTGGTCCAAATATGGGGCTGCTTTGAGTGTGTTAGCTATTGTTGCCGTTGGAATCACACGGATTTATTTGCAGCGCCATTGGATGAGTGATGTTTTGGGTGCATGGATATTGGCGTTTATGGTTTTTTCTGGGTTGAGTTGGTTTGAAATGAAATCTTCAAAAGCAGAATAGGAGTGGTATGTCACGTATCTTCGAAGTCGAGCAGCCCGCAGCAACCGGTCTAAATTTGAACTTAGAACAAGATTTAAACGCAGCACAACGTGCGGCTGTTTTAGCAGGCCCAGGACCAAAACTGGTGATAGCCGGTGCAGGATCTGGAAAAACACGCACCATTACCTATCGTGTGGCGCACTTGATCGGTCAAGGTGTGGCTCCCAGTGACATCTTATTAGTCACCTTTACCAATAAGGCCGCCAAGGAAATGCTCAACCGTGTGGAGTCTTTGGTGGGGCCTGTCGCCAGTCAGGTCTGGGGTGGTACTTTTCACTCTATTGGTAATCGTTTATTACGTAAGTATGCGGATCGGGTTGGGTTGAAGCCCAATTATTCGATTTTAGATACAGAAGATCAGCGCAGTTTGGTGAAAATCTGCATTGCTGATGCCAAGATCAAAACAGAAGAGAAACGTTTTCCAACACCGCGAGTGGTTCAGGATTTACTCAGTTATGCATTTAGCACTGAGCGTGCATTGTCCTCAGTGATTGAAGAGCGTGCGCCGCACTTTATTCAGTGGACCGAAGATTTGCAACGCATTGGTATTCGGTACATGACGAAGAAAAAAGAATCAAATGCTGTCGATTATGATGACTTACTTAGATATTGGCTACAGCTTATTCAAGAGCATCCGGATGTTACTAAGCAGTTAGGTGAGCAATTCAAATACATTCTTGTTGATGAGTATCAGGATACGAGTATTAATCAAGCCAAGATCGTTGAAATGATCGCAGCTCAAAATGGGCGTAATCTGATGGTTGTGGGTGATGATGCACAGAGTATTTATAAGTTTCGAGGTGCACACTATGACAATATTTTAGATTTTCCAAAACGAAATGAAGGCACCGAAGTTTTTAAGTTAGAAGAAAACTATCGCTCTACCCCAGAAATTCTAAACTTCACTAACGCGAGTATTGGAAACAACAACCATCAGTTTGACAAAACCTTGGTTTCAATGCGAGACAAGGGGTGTTTGCCGGTAATCGTGCCTGTAAATGATTTGTATCAAGAAGCCGGTTTTGTGGCGACACGTATTCAGCAATTACTGGATGAAGGAGTCAGGCTGAAAGAAATGGCCGTGCTTTATCGAGCACATATGCATTCATCCATACTGCAAGCAGAGCTCATTAAACGGGGTTTGCGGTATGAAATTCGCTCTGGGGTGAGGTTTTTTGAACAAGCACACATTAAAGATGTGGTGGCCCATTTGAAGGTTTTAGAGAATCCTTTTGATGAAATGGCTTGGCGACGTTTGTTGCTCATGTTGCCGCGGGTAGGTAATGCCACGGTGACCAAAATTTGGAATGCTGTCAATCAGTCTGCTGACCCTTTGAATACTTTCTTACAAGAGCCTACCAGTCGTTTGGTACCTGCTGGCGCCAAAGATGCTTTTGTGCGATTTCAGAAAGATTTGCAGATGCTGCTTAGCCTTAAAGATCGTGATGATACTCCAGGGTTGATTCAGGCTGTGTTGGATACAAATTATGTGGAATTTATGCGCGCAACCTATACAGGGATTCAAAATCGCACAGAAGATGTGCAACAACTCGCTTTGTTTGCTCGTTCTTATCCGACTCTAAGCGAGTTCCTGACCGAGATGATTTTGCTTGGCGAAATGTATGGGCAAGATGTGGATAGCAGTGATGATGATCAAGTGGTGTTGAGTTCCATTCATCAAGCTAAAGGTTTGGAATGGAAAGTGGTGTTCATTATTCGTATGTGCGAAGGAGAATTTCCTTCAGAGCGGGCTTTAGGTGAACATGAAGGAGAAGAAGAAGAGCGTCGCATTTTTTATGTGGCGGCGACGCGTGCTGAGGATGAACTCTACATCACACACCCTATGGTAGATATGGGGTTTCGAGGTGGAGGTCAGATGATGCAACCTTCGCGCTTTATTCGTGAGGTGCGCTTCACTTTGTATGAACAGGGTGAGGTGCGCAGCACACCGCAATACCGTTACTAGTACGCATTAAATAACCGTTCGATTAACAATTAGGCTCCGCAGAAGAGTGCGCTCTTTTGCGGAGTTTTTTTATGTCTTTATTGGTCAAAATAACGTTGAGCTATGTGGTTGGCGTGTGCTGTGCTCGCTTAGGGGTGTCTATTGAAATTCTTCCATGGTTGTTTTGTGTGTTTATGTTGGTCGTGGTTGGATGGTTTTGGCGCAAACCTGGGCGAATGTTTGGACTGCTTCTGATTATATGGTGTGGTGTGGGTTTTGTGCGTCAACACACACAACAGCAAATAAATGAACAGGCGCTTTTTTCAATAGGCGCAGAACCGCAAACAGTGAGGGTGTGTGCACGGTTGATCCAACCCTTAAAGCAATACCCCTATTCTCAAAGAGGCCGTATTCAGTTAATAGCTTGGAATGTGGGCTTAGGCTGGGAGCCTTCCCAGATGGATTTATTGGTCGAGATTAATGATCCGCTCGCGCAATGGGAGCTTTATTCTACGTTTTTGATACAAGGTCAACTGACTCGTATTTCTAAACCCACCAACTTAGGCGAATGGGATGCGCATGAGTATTACAGGAATCAGGGGGTACTTGGACAGTTAAAAGTGCGCACGCATGATCCTTGGATTTTGGTGAGGCATCCTCATGAAAAGGTAAGAGGACTCTTATCGGCAAGACAGCAGTTACGTAACCGACTGAAATATTTTTATTATGATCATTTTACTGAATCCCAAGCAGCTTTATTAGAGGCACTGCTTTTGAATCAAAAATCAGCGCTATCTTATGCGCAAAAATTGCTTTTTCAGCACACAGGTATGTTTCATATATTAGTGGTCAGTGGGTTTCATATTGGGTTGATGGGTGTGTTTTTAGAGTATGGGCTCCGGTTGATGAGGTTCTCTCATCGCATACGGCCTATCTTGGTTTTTGGCGGCCTGCTTATCTACGCTGGGTTTCTAGGTCCTACAACCCCCATTCAAAGAGCGGTCATTATGGCGGGTTGGATTTGTGGAAGTCGATGGTTGGATTGGCCTGTAACCTGGCAGCATGTTTTGGCTGGTTCAGCGCTAACGCTTTTATTGTGGCAGCCTCATCAGCTTTTCACAGCCAGTTTTCAGTTGAGCTTTGGCGCGGTATTAAGTTTGTGTCTTTTTGTTGGGAAGAGTGAGGTTCCATTTAGGTTCCTTAAAATACTCATTCTGAGTTTTCGTTCTACATTGGCTGTTTGGATAGGTTTATGGCCGCTTTTATTATTCTATTTTCAACGGTTTGCTTGGGTGGGTGTGATCGGTAACGTCATTCTAACTCCGGTGGTTTGTCTTGTTTTTGGAATAGGGGCTTTGGTGAGCGGCTTATATCTTTTAGGGATAAAAGTGCTATTACTCAATTCCATTGTCGCTTTATTGATAGATGGGGTTATTTTTGTATTAGTGAATTTTCAAAGCTGGTCATTGAGCTCTTGGATTCTAGCGCCCCCACATTGGATATTGATGGTGTTATATTACGCGGGTTTAGTGGGGAGCTTTCTATTGCCGCGCCTGAAACTAGCAAAAGTAATATGCTGTGTCGTTTTTTTAGAGGTGATTGGGCTGAGTTTATTCCCGCAATCTAAGGGAGAGCTCATATTGGATGTATTAGATGTTGGGCATGGCGACGCTATGGTCATCCGCTCTAAGCAATTGGGTGTCATCCTTATAGATGCAGGGACAACTGGATCTGGTCGCAGCGTAGTTGTTCCTTGGCTGAAATACCACGGCATCAATGCCTTGGACATGGCGATTAACACGCACCCTGACCAGGATCACTTAGGGGGAATGATTCCTGTTTTGCAGGAAGTGAAAGTGAAGCAGTTTTTCTCAAATGGGGACCATGGTTCTACTGAGAGTGCACGCGAAGTATTGATGTTGTTAAAAAAGCAAGGCGTGTCTTATCAAACATTGGTGCGAAACGATCGACTTTATTTGGACGAGTCTGTAGGTCTTGAGGTGATACATCCTCCTATAAATCAGGAGTTACTGAAAGAATCCAATGAGAAGTCTTTAGTCATCAAATTAAAGTATGGTTCTGTGGTGTTTTTGCTGACAGGGGATGCAGATGAATCGGCTATTCCTCATATGCTCCAAAATGCGAATGAGCTAAAATCCCATATTCTTAAAATTCCGCATCATGGCAGTGATCTTGGCGTAAGTCAGTCGCAGTTTTTCGATGCTGTGTCACCGCATTGGGCTCTTTTAAGTGTGGGGGATAGGCAGGGGCTTCCTGCTGAAACCACTTTAAGTATTTTGAAGCATAAAGTCACACAAACATGGTCGACAAAAACAGGAGGGGCTTTAACGATAACAACAGATGGACATAGCGTGCAGATAAAAACGTTTAAAGGCGACCTTGCGGAATCTTTTGTTGTAGAATCAATACTCTAAAGCAGAGAGGGGTCAGATGTTTGTGCGTTTGATTGTAGGTTGTAGCGTAGCTGTAGGTTGTTTGTTTTTAGGCAAGTGGTTACGCCATATCGGATGGCTAGATCATCAGCGTGCTCAACGTTGGATAAGGTGGCTGGTGCGCTTTCCTGTCCCTACAACGCTTTGTTTATCATTATGGAATTTGCGTTTTCAAAGCACCTCTGCTTGGAGCTTGCCTTTAATTGGTTTTATGATGGTGCTTTCTCCTATCCTTCCTGCCTGGCTTTATGCGCGCTATAAAAAGTTAAGTCGTCCGGAGAAGGGGAGCTTTATCACGTGCGCGGCTTTCTCTAATGTGGGCTATTTTGGTGCTTTTGTGGCTTTTGCTGTTTTTGGCGAACAAGCGTATGCACTATGCATTTTCTATATGACACTGTTTAATCCAGGTTTTTATACATTAGGGTTTTGGCTAGCTGCACGGTATGGTTCATCGAATCAAAATGCATTGGCTCAATCGCTAAGCAGTCTCAGGTGGATCCCAATAGCCGGAATGGTGTTAGGGCTGACACTCAATCTATTGCAGTTTGAAAGGCCGCAACCATTGGCCTGGCTCAATCAGACATTAATCCCGTTGATGACCGTTTTGTATTTAACCGCCATTGGTTCTGAGTTGACATTTAACATACCCAAGCAGACGTATCCTCATTGTTTAGCCATGTGTGGGATTAAGTTCCTGTATGCGCCATTGGTGGCTTTATTTTTGGCATCCGTTTTTCATATTACAGGGTTTGAAAGGATGATTATCCTATTAGAAGCATCCACACCTGTTGCGGTGTCTCCTCTTATTTTTCCTTTATTGTTTGGAATGGATCGTCAGCTTTCGAGTGCATTATGGCTATCTACAACATTGGTAGCGCTACCTTGGTTTATTTTTTTGGTGCCACGCTTATCAGGATGGCTTGGGGTTTGAAGCCTCAATATCACGTTAGGTATACTTAAAAGAACAAGGCAAACCTCCGCATATGGGGGGGAGGTTTAGCGCGGGCCCAATATTTTGGGTACGGAAACGTAGGGACGTTCCCTTAGGGGGACTTACATTTCGAACTGCTGAGCAGCAAGATTTGTAAGCAAAGCTATGGGTCCATAACAATTAAAGGGACCGCCAGGCTGCCATAAGGCAGTCTTTTTTGTTGATACCAAATATTACCTTTTAATAAAAAAGATAAAAGATTTGCATTAATACTGTGTGGATCAGGTATTCTTTTATATATATTAAATAGAAGTAAGTGCAACCCGAAACAGGAGGCAAGAACAATGGTAAGAGCGATGAAATATTTAGTATCAAAATTGCGAAGCAATCGCAAAGGTGCCGCCATGGTGGAATATGCCTTGTTAGCAGCTTTAATTGCATTAGCAGCAGCAGCAACATTAGGTCTACTGGGTGGTGACATCACGCAAGTGTTTACTGACATTCGTAATCAGTTAACAGGTGGTTAATCTAAAAGAAAGTATATGAGACCTCGACGATGCAAGTCTTCAATAGACTATTTCAGAAGCCGGGTGCATTTTTTGCACCGGAGGCAGGGAGCGCTGATTGTAGAATTTGCGCTTGTGGCCGTAGTCCTGATTACGTTGATGATGGGGATCGTCGATGCGAGTATGGCTTGGCGCGCGAAGCAAGCGCTGAGAATCGCTGCTCGCGAAGGAGCCAGGGTGGCTTCAGTAAAACCAGGATTAGTGACCAACGATCCTGTAGTGTTCTTAATGATCGACGAAATCATGCAGAGCAACAATTTCAGTTACAGTTCTTACCGCCGGTCCGTTTCGTTCAGCACACTGAATCCAGGCGATCCAGTAAGGGTAACTGTAGCGCACGATTTTCGTCCGCTGTTTGTGAGTGTGTTTCCAGGAATAGGGGAAACGGTAGAATTAGAAAGTTCGGTTGTGATGCGTTACGAGATGCGCAGTTTGGCGACTTGCGAGGGAGAGTGTTTGCCTCCAATAGCACCAGACCCACCACCTCCGCCGCCACCACCTCCACCACCGCCGTCTCCGCCGCCACCATCGGGGCCTCCGCCGCCGCCTTCACCTCCACCGTCAGGGCCGCCGCCACCGCCTTCGCCCCCACCACCACCTCCGCCACCACCACCGCCGGGGCCTCCTCCGGAAGGTTGATGATGCGCAGACGTGGAAGTGTGATGGTTGAAGCTGCTCTGTTGTTGCCGATTATGTTGACGATTTTGATTGGGACTTTTGAAGCAGGGCGAGCTTGGTTAGATTACAACATGCTGACGCATGCGGTGCGTGAAGCTTCAAGAATGGCAGCAGTGACACCGGTTTTAAAAGTAAAAGACATGCGAGTTTTTGACAAGTTGAATGAAGTATTGACTGATGCGAATATTCAGGTGGATTACGGTGATTTCATGGTGGTGTACAGCGGAAATTTGAGGACAGGCAGTATTATTCGCGTGTGGGCAGTGACGAATTTTGAACCAGTGGTGACGGGATTGCTGCCAGATAGTTGGGCGATAGCTATTCCGTTAAGAGCTGAAATAGTTACACGGTATGAGGTCTAGTTAAGGGGATTTCACAATGGGAAAAAACGGCATTCGAATCATGTTGGTCATTGCAATGGCATCTGGAGTGATGGTTGCCATGGGGCTTTACCGCATGCTTTCGCAGGGACAGACGCAAACGACTACTCAAGTTGAAACAGTCAATATTGTCATTGCGCGTGAAGACATGCAGCGAGGGACAGTGCTGACAGAAAGTGAGATGGATGTCGTGAGTGGTCCTGTTACTGAGATGCGCAAACCCATAGGCAGTTTTGATTTTCCTAGTGAGATCAGTGGCCGCATATTGAAAACAGAAATTAAGAAAGGTGAAACCATCCTGGGGGGGATGTTAGCGCCTAAAGGAGACGGAATACCTTTAGGTGTGATGGTGCCACCGGGCATGCGTGGTGTGATTGTACACGTAGATCCTGAGAGCAATGTTGAAGAGTTTTTGAGAGTAGGCGATCGGGTTGATGTTGTTTTGACTTTAGATAATGATACCACTCAAGTTTCTTCTTCAAAAATCCTGTTACAGGACACGCAAGTGTTGGGAGTGCCTACTGCTAAAGATGAAGTGGATCCGCGTCGCAGTTCTTCAGAATGGGTGCCTGTGGCGTTAGCGGTTTCTCCGGCAGATGCTGAAAAGTTGGCTTTGGCCAATAATATTGGCACCGTACAGTTAATCGTTAGAGGCTACGATGATGAAACAGCTGTTTGGACATCCGGTGTGACGACGGATACGATTATCCCACAAGGTGCTGCTGATTCGGCGCGCCAAGTGCCTATAAATTCTGAAAGTAAGCGAGCTCTACGTACTGTCGAAGTCATTAAGGGGAACGACAGAACCGAGGAACGCTTTAAAACGCAACCTGCATCTAACAGTGTGGGTTATCTTGGAGGAGTACGATGAACCGTTCCTTGGTGATCGGATTAAGTCTTGTCTTAGGGCCTTGGCAGGCGCTTACACCATTGGCTTATGGTCAGTTTGATTTGTCTGCAGCAAAGCCTTCTTTGGTGGAACTCTCTGTTGGCCACTCTTCTTTGATCAGTTTTGAAGCTCCTATTGAACGGGCATCTGTGAACAATGCAGATATTGCTGATGTGGTTGTAGTCTCTCCGACAGAATTGTTAGTGCAGGGAAATCAACCCGGTTCAACTAGTGTGATTGTGTGGCGCAATGGCAGCAATGAGTTTTATACGGTGCGTGTTGAAGCCGATTTAGAGTCTTTACACAGAGCGATTAAGTCTGTCTATCCTGAAGAAAAGATTCAGGTGCAAAGCTCATCCGGCAATATTATCCTTTCGGGTATCGTCAGTAATCAAAATATCATTGATGATGTGGTTGCTGTTGCTACCAGTTTTAATTTGCCTGTCGTTAACTTATTGAAGTTGCCTAAGGAGTCTTTTTCTGGCCTTATTAAAAAATACTTTCCAAAAGAAAATATTGAAGTAGATGAATCAGCTAATGGCATTGTACTTACAGGTCGAGTGACGAGCCAACAAGTGATTGATCAGGCTATTGAGTTGGCTGGTACGCGCAGTGCTCATGTCTCCAACTTATTACGGTTAACCGATCCGACTATTGATGAGATTCTAGAGCAAGTAGTGCCGACTGAATCTTTCAAAGCATATCGTTCTGGGAATTCAGTCATCATGTCAGGCCGAGCTAAGAATTTCACTAATGTTACTAAAGCGGCTGAAGCATTGGCTACGACGACAGAAAATGTGATTAACCTTGTTGATATTCCTGAGCGAGAGCAAGTCATGATTGAAGTACGGTTTGCTGAAGTGAACCGTACCTTTACCGACACTTTTGGTATTGATTGGTTCTTTCAGGATTCAGATTTTACTCAAGGTGGTTTTGGGGGAGGGGCTTTGGATCCGCAGACTCCAGGGACTCCTCAGTTTGGCCGTATCGACAACTCTGAAATTAATCTCAATCAATCGATTCAACAATTCTTTGAATACCGCAACACGATTGATTTGAGTACTGCTATTCGTATGTTGCAAGACAAAGGTTTGCTTAGATTGTTGGCAGAGCCGAATTTGATTGCCCTAAGTGGAGAAGAAGCAAGTTTCTTAGCGGGTGGTGAAATTCCTATTCCAGTTGTGCAAGATGGAGGTTCTGTGACTATTGAATTTAGAGAGTACGGAGTGCGTTTAGATTTCACGCCTGAGGTGAACCCAGAAGGGTTGATTACCTTAGCCGTAGCTCCAGAAGTGAGTATTCTGGATTTTGGTCAGGGAGCTGTAACCATTGGTGGTTTCCAAGTTCCAGGTTTGATCACACGGCGTGCAGATACCACAGTACAACTCAAAGAGAATCAAACGCTAGTGATTGGCGGTTTGCTGTCACAAGTCGACACTAACTCCGATGAGCAGATTCCATTTTTTGGCAATCTCCCTGTGTTAGGTAAGCTGTTTCAAAGCAAGAACTTTAGAGAAGAAGAAACAGAACTCTTGGTGATGGTCACTCCTCGCTTGATGAAGCCTGTTGATTTGGATCTGCCACGCAAGTATTCCAATAAAGATCAATTGGACAAGGTGTTCTCAGCGCAATTATCTAACCCTCCATATCCGGATTCTCGTGGTGAAGCTATCCGTGATGCGATGCAGGGGATCTATCGAGCAGAGACTGAAGGTGTTGTTGAAGAGGACGTGACTTCTATTGAAACGGATGTGGATCAAGGTGGTGTGGACTATCAACCGTTTCCTCTTGGCTCCAAGCAGATCAGTAATGAAGATCGCAGAACGCCTATTCAAAAAGTCGTCCAAAAACCAGCAAAGAAAAAGAGCTTATCACTGGATAAGCCGGACTATGCTTATCCAAAACGCAACGCAGATAAAAGGGTGACTCAGGTTGCACCTAAATTGTCTATTGCTCAACCCACTCAGGACACTCTAGCAGAAGATCTGCGACGTGCTCAACAAAACGGCACCTTAGATCTAATCGAAAGAGAACAAACAGATCCTTACACGGACAGTTTGAATAATCAGAATGTGAATACAGGAGAAAATGGTCCACACCATAATGTGACTGGGCCGTTGAATTTGTGATGCGTAATCGACGAGGCTCGATGCTTGTTATGGCAGCCGTGGTACTCACGGCGCTGCTCGGTGTCGCTGCTTTGGCTATTGATACGGCTTATTTAATGCATACAAGATCAGAATTGCAGAGTATAGCGGATGCTGCGGCTTTGGCTGGAGCTTCAGGTTTAACGATCAGTCGCAATGAGGCAAGGCGTAGAGCCATTGAATATGCTGCTGAAAATAAAGCTTTAGGTCAGAGTTTTACTCTGTCGGGATCTGATGTCGAGATTGGTCTTTGGAATGATGCGTCACAAACATTTGGTACTTCTGCAGGTGCACCCAATAGTGTTCGCGTGAATGTGACACTAACAGGTTCAGCTGCTCCTCAACTCTTTTTTGGAAAAATATTTGGGGTGGATCGTTCGCCTGTGTCGGCAAGGGCAATATCATCGTTAGGAAGCCGGAATATTATTTTGGCTTTTGACAGATCGAACTCAATGAATGATGATGGCGCCAGTCCACCTCAACCATTAACTGATACAAAAGCAGCAGCGGCAGCTTTTATGGATTTTGTAGACTCATTTCCAGTTGTAGGCGATCTCGCTGGTTTGACTTTGTACAATGAAACAGCAGAACGTGTGTGGTTCAGTTCAAGTCGTGATCAAATAACATCAGATTTTGATGAAGTGAAAAGACACATTCAGGCTATTGATTTTGAACCAGGATCGACAGGGCATACGAATATTGCACAAGCCTTAAGGAGATCTTGGGATACGCTAAATAATGATGGCAGTAATCGCAGTTTGTGGGTGGTGGTGTTGCTTTCGGATGGAAAAACCAATACAACTTTATGGGGTTCACCAGGGAATGCATTGCGGCAGAATTCTAGTGGTGAGTGGTATCTTCCGGAAAATAATAGAGCTGAGAGGGACGCCTATAGAGAGGCTGTGCGGTTAAAAGATCGCGGAGTTATTTTATACACCATCAGCTTAGGCAGTTTAACTAATAAAGAATTGATGCAAGAGATGGCAGACATCACTGGTGGTAAGCATTATGAAGCGCCAACCACTGCACAATTGGATGATATTTTTATTGAGATTTCAGAACGCATACCCGTGATTTTAGTCAAATAAGAATAGAGGTGAATGGAATGGATCAGGCAGGTGGTGCAGTAGTCATTCAGGTAATCACACAAGACGATAGTTTACTGACTCGTATCGGTAATTTGGCGCAGGCAGCTGAAGGGGCTATTGGAGTGAGTTGTGTGATTCAGCGAGGTTCTGAGCTGACTGCAACAGACACAGCGTCGCATCTGACGATATTAGATTTAGGGTCCATGACAGATGAAATTTTAAAGGCAATCCCCGAATACCGCCGACAAGGTGGTTCCAGTTGGATTGTAGTGACCTATCCAGGGTCTTCTAACGAACGGCTTTTAGGTGCTATGCGTATGGGGGCCAATGATTATATTGCTCACGAACCTGAGATGGCTGAGTTTCGTTCTGTTTTAGTGCGCGCATCACAGCAAGGACTGGCTTCAAGTTCTATCAGTAAGCCCACCGGAAGCATCATTTCAGTGTTCAGTAATAAGGGTGGTGTGGGAACAACAATGTCGACTATTAATTTGGCGGCATCTTTAGCTGAGAAAACGACCGGCAGTGTGGTGGTTGTTGATCTGGTTTTACAGCATGGTGATATTGCGGTCTTTTTGGATGTATCTACTGACCAGAATGTGGTGAGCATGATTCCAGAGCTAGACCGAGCAGATGCTAGTTTTTTCCAGAGTTCATTGAGTCAACATGCTGCGGGTATGTATGTATTGCCAGCACCCTATCATCCGGATGAGGCTGAGTTGGTCAGTGCGACTCAAATCACGGATCTGTTGCAGTCATTGTCTCAAGTGTTTGAGTATGTTGTAGTCGATTTGGGAAATGGTTACAGCGAAACCACTTTGGCGGTTTTGGATTTATCTGAACTTGTCTTTTTAGTGACCTTGCCAAGTCTTCCTGATGTACGTAATACGCGACGTGCCATAGATCTGTTTAAACGCATTAATTTTGAACTGAGTAAAGTAAAAGTGGTCATCAATAGACATAATGCTAAGGATCAAATTGGCATGGATACCGTTCAGGAAGGGCTAGGGCACGAAGTGAATTGGACAATCACCAATGATTTTGGTGCAGTCATTCGATCCATTAATGAAGGCACAGCTATTCGGATGATTCAACCCAAGCATCCTATTGCTCAAAACTTTGATAAGTTGGTTGAAAAATTCATCACAAAAACAAAAGATGATTCCACAAAACCAGGCAAGAGCTTATTTGGCGTCAAATCTTTATTCGGGAGATAATCGATGGGATTACGAGACAGGCTGAGCCGAAAGAATGATGAAAGTTCTCCTGAAGGAAATACACCTACTCCTGAAGTGAGCAGTCATCGAAGTAGTGTGTATCAACAGGTAAAAGCTTCTTTGCATCAACAGCTGATTGAACAAATAGATTCTGCCCGCGAAACCATTGAAGACAACCCTCAAACACGTCAGCAAATTCGTGGTCTGATGATCCAATTATTGGAGGATGAAAATCCACCGCTGAATACAGAAGAGCGTCGTCGTTTATTAGATGATTTGGAGCATGAGACCTTTGGTTTAGGTCCATTGGAACCGTTACTTCAGGATCAGGAAATTAGCGATATTTTAGTCAACCGTCACGATGAAGTTTTTGTGGAGAAGGGTGGAAAGCTTGAACTTACGGATGTGTGTTTTAGAGATGATGCCCATCTCATGCGAGTGATAGAGCGTATTGTGAATCATGTTGGGCGTCGTATTGATGAGTCTTGCCCTATGGTGGATGCTCGATTACAAGACGGTTCCCGTATCAATGCCATTATTCCGCCGCTGGCTGTCGATGGCCCTGTTTTATCCATACGGCGTTCCAGACAGGCTCCGGTGAGTATGGACGATTATTTGAAAAAAGAGTCTATGAGTCGTTTGATGGGGCAGGTTATTGAAGCAGCCGTCAGTGCCCGAATGAATATTCTTATTTCGGGTGGATCGGGTTCTGGAAAAACAACTTTGTTGAATGCGATGGTGCAATTTATTGACCCCACAGAAAGAGTGGTGTCTGTAGAGGATACCGTAGAACTCAAGATGACCGAACATCATGTGGTGAGGTTAGAAACGCGACCCCCTAATGTTGAAGGCCAAGGTGAGATTTCTCAACGAGATTTGATCCGTAATGCTTTGCGTATGCGGCCAGATCGAATTTTGGTGGGTGAGGTTCGTGGTCCTGAGGCTTTTGACATGTTGCAGGCAATGAACACGGGGCATAAAGGCTCTATTGCTACCGTACATGCCAATTCACCACGAGATGCTTTGGCTCGGTTAGAAACTATGATTTTGATGGCCGGGGTGAACTTTACCAGTGAGGGGATGCGTAAACAAATCAGTTCTGCGATTGATATTGTGATTCAGGTGCATCGTTTTGCGGATGGTGTTCGCCGTATTGTGAGTATTTCTGAAGTGGTTGGTCTAGAGCAGGATATGATCAATATACAAGAAATCATCAAATTCAAACAGGCTCCGAGTTCGGCTTACAATCAGGTTCGTGGTCAGTTTGTGACGACTGGGGTCATTCCTAATTTCCTGGAAGAGTTGAAGCAGGTGGGGATCACTTTACCTGCGAATTTATTTGCAGCTACAGGGATGCCTCACCCTATGTCAGGTCCTGAATAATGTCTGATGCGCTGATTGTTGCTATTTTTGGAGGTGTATTTGTCACCTGTAGCTTAGGGTGGTTTGTTGCAGCTCGGCAACAACAGCAGCAAAATCGAGCGCTTTCTGATCGGTTAAGACGGGACAGTGTGCGCAAAGAAGACCTCGTTGGGTCAGGTAAGACGCTCACATTTAAGTCAAACCGATACAGTAGTTTGCCTATTTTACGAAGACTTCTCAGTCGGAGTATCCTGACTAATCATCTCATGCTTTTTCTGGAACAATCGGGTACCAAAATGAATGTAGGTTCTTTCATTATGATTCAGGTTGTTTGTTTTTTTGTGGCTGTGGCTTTATTCATTGAGCGTGCAGGAGGTTTTGCTTTCGTGATCGGAATAGCAGCTATGGCTATTCCTTGGTTTTCTCTATCTGTGCAGCGCCAAAAAAGGCTGAATAAATTCTCAGAGCAATTGCCGGATGCAATTCGTTTAATGACCTCAGCATTAAGAGCAGGGTTGGGGTTGAATTCAGGTTTAGACATTGTAGCAACGGAATTGCCAGACCCTATTCGCAGTGAGTTCAACC
>JAJDCC010000123.1 GCA_029261015.1 Candidatus Omnitrophota bacterium
CATTATTTTTCACCCATTCCATCCATGTTGTGACATATTCGCTCAAATCAAAATAGCCCCATGCCCAGTACAAGCTCATGCCGATAAGAAGTACTGATACGATTGAGGCTATTTTTGATTTTGATATGTTCATCTATCAGGCCTTTTTCCCAAGAAGGTAATACAACAATAATCCCACTAAAGGTAAGACCAAGATCAAGATGACCCACAACACCTTATGTCCTGCAGACTTACTGCTGCGTATACAGTCTGCTATTGCCACAATGTCTAAGATGAATATGAGTAATCCTAGTAATGAAGCCATGATTACAATCCTCTCTTGATATCGTTAGCTGCATCCTGCACAAAATCTTCTGTACTATTAGCAGCGCTTTCTACAGCATCTCCTACTGAATGAGGCTCTCGGCCTTGCATCCAGTTGATTGCAAAGGCAAGCCCCACAACAACAAAGACGGTTAATAGAATTCTACCTAACATAGATTTCTCCTTGTTTGAGTTATACTTTTGTTCGGCCTGTGATTAAGGACACCAGAAAAAGCACAATGAAAAAGACAAATAGAATTTTTGCAATTCCTGTAGCTGCGCCTGCCAAACCTCCGAAACCTAATGCAGCAGCTATCAATGCAACGACTAAGAATGTTAATGACCATGACAACATAATGAACCTCCCTTTTTGATTAGTGGATTTATTTTGTGACTGTAATATCTTTAGACCCTGCGTCCTTTAATATTTCTCGCGTCAAATTTTCGCGATCCTTCTCCGTAGACACACAAACCAGGATGCCCCCTTCCTTGACTTCATTCTCATAAATCTTTAATTCATGCTCAGGAATACCATGCCCCACCAGAGCTCCTAAGCCACCACCTGCAATAGCACCCGCCCCTGCACCCGTTAATGCTGCCACAATAGGGCCTGAGGCCATCAATCCAATGCCAGGAATAGCTACGGCACTCACTGCCACCAAAGCACCGGCTAAAGCTCCGACGGCACCTCCTAAGGAACCTCCTGTTGCTAAACCTTCAGCGGTCTTGTTGCTACTCACTACAGCAAACTCACGCTCTTGTGTCTTGTCCGACATCAATAAGCTGATGTCATCAACCGAAAAGCCATTTGCCATCAGTTGATCCACTGCCTGATTCGCTTCTGCTTGTTTTTGAAATACGGCTACGATCATTTTGTTACTCATTGTGTTCTCCTTTGTTTTATTGCGTTGTAATCAGTATGTAAGGATTAAGGCCTGAGGTCTAATGAGTTATCCTTGCAAGTGATATGCGTAAAATGCATAGAGTTTCTACATCATAGGGCCTTCATCAAGTTACGTTCATTCGACTAGACGTCCAAAAAAATCATAATCTCTTCCATTCTCATGATTTATTGGATCTGCTGGATCAAACATAGGCCATTGATCCACTGTTTTTTCCTCATAATTCACCCGCAACAGTTCGGTAGAATCCTCACATAAGCTGAGCCAA
This sequence comes from Candidatus Omnitrophota bacterium, assembly GCA_029261015.1. GTDB lineage: Bacteria > Omnitrophota > Gorgyraeia > Aquiviventales > Aquiviventaceae > JAJDCC01. Next base: position 1,474 of record JAJDCC010000123.1, read on the forward strand.
TCAACGGGAATACGAATATTGCTGCAAGGCATCCACCGTTTCAGGTCAACGATAATGTCTTTTATTTTCCAGTTTTGATCATCAATAATGACATCCTGTATTCGACCCACAAATCTAGGATCAACCAACACCTTGCTTCCTAATAGATTCATAGAGTCCACTAGAGAATGCTTTTTTGATTTATTCTTTTGATCCATTGTTTCGATTTCTAATAACCTATTCTCTGAATCTTCTGTCAGGCTCAGATAAATCTTTTGATCTTCATATTTGAATTTTTTTAGAACGTCGGTTGGGATTTCAATTTTTTCTTTGTTGAAACCCTGTATTATCAAGTACCAAATCTTCCAATCCTCTAAAGCAAGCTGACTTGACTTCAATCGCCCCAGGACTAGGTCATTTGCAACCACATTAAAATCTTTTAGTTTGCGAAAACTTCTAAGCATGAGTATCTATCACCATTTCCTCTAATGTTGTTTATCCACTTAGATCCAGTTTTCCACCTATGCCTTCTTTTATCCAATGACTAACTGATGCATTCATCATGAGCTTTTGCTCATAGGGAGTCATTGAAACCCATGACTTATACGCATACTTGTTGATCAAGCAACTCATTGGATACAAGCACGTCTTATTGATAGACTGGATTCACTTAAAACAAAGGAGAAACGATGTATAAAATAATCGCAGTCATAACTCTTGTAGCAGGTCTATACGCAGCACCCCAATCAGCAGAAGCCGTACTTTATAAAGGAGATACTGTTGCTGCAACCTTCTCTCTAACAGAGGATTACACTAATAGTGATTGGACGCATGAATTTGGCTACGTAAACAGAGCCATGCTGAAAGCCGGTTTTGGTTTAAAAAATACCCTTTTGGGGTGGACAGACATATTTACAGAGCCTAATGCAGCCGCGCGAGATGATAGATCGGTTGTAAGCGCCCAATTGAAGGGCTTTACCGATACCGTATTGAACACTGTAGGAGGCTTAGCTCATCTCATCACCTTCCCTATCACCTCGGTGGATGTTGCTTTACCTGAGGGTGGTGTCAAGTTTTAAGGAGGAAAATCATGACGCTTACATTAACTGGTATTGAAATCATGCTAGGCATCTGCACCATTTCTTTAGTTATGATAACGGTGCTGCTGGTGAAATTATCGAGTGTGTTAGCAGCTACAGCTAAAGATTTTGAGGAGATTAGCAGCTTTGTAAATCACAACAAAACAGAAGTACTTAATTTGATTCGTGCAGCAAATCAAGAAATCCGGTTACTACAAAGATTAACGCAACATTTAGATGAAACAGCTAAAAATGCAAAGTCGTTTACAGATGATGCTAAAGGAATTTCTGAAGCGTTAATTAATCGCAGTGGCGCTTTAGTCTCAGGCATCAAAGTTGGATTAGATGCCTGGAAGCGACGCAAGTGATAAACTTAAAGGAGTCTACTTATGAGTAAAACAACAGACACAGCATTGAGTTTTCTAGTAGGAGCAGTAGCTGGTGGAATTGCAGGTATTCTACTTGCTCCGGATAAGGGAACAAAAACACGCAACAAGATCAAAAGAAAAAGTGTACGGTTAAAAGAGCAAGGCATTAAAAAGGCTCAGCAAGCAACTGCCTTGATTCAAGAGGAAACCGAAAATCGGATCGATCAGGCCAAGGAAGTTGCTAATCAAATACAAGATGTAGCCAACCACCAGGTATCGGCTATAAAAGAAGCTGTTGTTGAAGGAAAGACCACTTATGAGAAAAAACTAGCCGACAGTAAAACGACTAGTAAATAAGTTCAAAAGAGCAGGTCCTTGGTGGCCTGCTCTTTATCCCCCATCCGAAAGTGTAGATAGGAAAGCTCCTATGCTGAAACCATTAACAGAGTTTGCTGAAGGCGTTGAAGAAAACACCCACTTTTGGATCGGAAAAATAGGCCGCTTTGGCTACACAATCAAAGGCGTTCTATACAGTATCGTAGGCCTAATCACTTTTCAGGGTCTTTATAGTTATTCTCAATACAAAGCCGGCTCTAAAGGTGCCATTAAAGCCATACATGACTGGCCCTTTGGGAAATTTTATCTCGTTATTGTGATTGGCGGCTTACTGAGCTACTGCTTGTGGAGATTGGTTCAAGCCATTACCGATGTTGAAGATGACGGATCCAAACTAAAGGGCCTTGTCAGTCGATTCGGTTATATCTGTAGTGGACTCATGTATGGATCTTTAGCTGTTTGGACCACGCTATACATATTCAACAAAGTTTCAGGCATTGAAGGAAGTACCGTTTCCAAGGTGTTGTCATTCCCAGGGGGAAAGCCACTCATTATTGTTGCAGGGCTCATTAATTTGGGAGTTGCTGGCCAGCACCTACTCATGGCAATTACCGCGTCTTATATGAAGGACTATCAAGAAGATGAGCTCAGCAAAAAACAGGAGTTTATCTGGAAATGGATAGGCCGTCTGGGCATGTTGGGTAGAACGAGCGTGTTTGGTATGATTGGCACTTTTTTAATTATTGCTGCATGGCGTGGGGACCCTGAAAAAGCTAAAGGTCTGGAAGCAGGACTGAAATATTTGGCCAACGACAAATTGGGAACGGTTTTCCTGCTCTTTACAGCTTGCGGAGTGATCGCTTATGGTCTGTATTGTTTTTCAAGAGCAGGGTATAAGAAATTCATTTCAGACTAGCCTTCTTGCCTTTTGGGAACCAAGAAACTCACACATTGTTCTTGAATTTCTACTGTGACATCTTCACTACCTAAAATATCCCCATCGCATTGTACGGCTTCTTGTGGCTCACAACTGACTTTAATCTGTCTCCCTTGCCAGTGTTGAATGCCCTCAGTTTCTGATTGCCCTATAATGTTAGCAGCCGTGGATAATAATGACTCAACTTTACTCTCGTTAAACAAGAAAAGATCCAAAAGGCTGTCATCTATCTTAACTGGATGCATAGAAATATCAGCTACTCCTACATTTCCACTATTAGCAATAATACAAGCTAGCCCTGAACCCTTTACAGACTTACCATCAATATTGATAGTGAAGTGCAACTCTTGTGTTTTGATTAAAGCCTTAAAAGCAGCTACAGCATAAGCAAGATTACCTACCTTATCCTTCATTTCATCTGATGTGTGCTCAATCATTTTCGCTTCGAGCCCCCAACCAATACGTGTGAAGAAAAATTGCCCA
>JAJDCC010000124.1 GCA_029261015.1 Candidatus Omnitrophota bacterium
GATGCCACCAAGATCCTCTAACGTGACATCCTGAGAAAACTCAACACCATAGCCAAAAGTCCCGGCTGATGCCAAAACAGGATTCTTTAAAGTGAGTGATCCTATTGAAACGCTTAGATTTGCCATAGCCTGCACCTACGAAGAAAACTGCACAAAGGTTTCATAAAGAAGCTGCTGCTCTGTGTTGCCTTCATTGATTTGAATACCATACCCCATAGCTCCCGGGCCTGCGGGTTGTGCCCACACCACTTTAGCATTCAGTATGATGGGTTCGACCGAAGGCGCTTCAAGACGAATAGCAATCAAGCTCCCTGGCAAAACTCCCTGTTTGGAACAAAAATGCATCCCTGAAATGCTCAAGTTCGTCGGCTTCACTTCTTTCCAATCCGCTCGAACATCATCCGATAACCGAATTGATATCGAACACCCAAGGATAGGTCCACGCCTCGCTTTACGCCTTTCTGAAGATTTATCGGCTTCATCTGTCCGAGACAGGACCTGACGAATCGCATCGGTGATAGTGGCTTGCACCACTTCATCCGTTTGATCAAAGCGCACCCCATACTCATTCAACTCTGATCCTGGCTTGGGAGGACGCGTCCAAACTACCGTTGCCTTTAGCACACTTTCACCCACATTACCTGAAGCAATCATGCGCAACTCAACCAGATCATCTGCCTTGAGTGGATCTTGAGTCAACAAGCATGCTCCATCCCATCCAAAATCTCTTAATCGAGCCACTCTCCACCGCTTATCCGTTTGTGTGCGTAAATGCACCCCAACAGGATGATGAATACGGGCTTGCTCTCTTCGCCCTGCGCGCTTGCTCATAAAGACTTCTCTGCTTGTGATTTCAAATAATGTGCAAAGGTTGCGTTGATGGCTCTTTGCATTTCCGCATTCAATTCAAATTCAATTGTGTATTTAAATAGCGTGCTTTTTAATGAGAACAGACTTTCGCTTTTTGCGACCTTCGCACTCACTTCCACGGGTTTATAGAATAAAGGCTTTCCTAAACGAAGCATCACTGGCTTATTTGCATCCAAGGCCTGTCGTGCAATCAAATGTCCGCCCAACTCCGAAACAGATTTAAGCAGGGTCTTTTTTTCGGCTACTACGCCTTGATTAAAAGTGATAGCGACTTTATGGATCAATCGGGAAGAACCCTTTGTTGCAGGGACATAGTGGGCTAAAATTTTTGAAGCTTCAGCTAAATCTTTAAAGATGATTTGATGCGCACCATACGAAAAATGGGGAAGCTTTTTTGATTGGACACGGTCAATAGTGGCTGTAAGCACATGCCCTGCCGATTCCTCTAAACAAACGGTAAGTGAGGTTCCTTGCGGAAATAACTGATGGCTAATCAATTTAGCCCCTTGCGGATAAGCCCCCACCAACAAAGCGTCTTGGGGAGCACTCTCTTTTGAAGCCACTGACACAGAAATTGCGCCTATGTAAGGAATGACATTCTGTCCTGCCACATAGTGTTTATCTATCGAGCGCTTTTCTTTATCGACAATCCGCTCGACAGCTTTGATCAGATTTTTACGCGCTGCCTCACTCAGATCATTAAAGATTACTCCCTGCATCGTAAGCCCTTCCATGATGGAAGAATTCCCGAAGGGAGCCTTGGTCCAGCATACTGTTGCTGTGGTTGCCACAACATCCGTAAAAAGAGGGCGCCCAATCTCAAGCTCGATAAGCGCTTCTTTCTCAAAAGCATCTTCACAAACCAAACAAGCGCCTTCGACACTAAAATTACGCAGCGTAGCCACACGCCATTGATCACTTTTAGGCACTCGATAGCGCACCATCAAGTTCTGTTTGATACGCGGGCTGCGTTGCCTGAAGGATTCTTGTGTCATACACTCAACATATGATGGTATTCCTGTATCGATTTGACGGTGAGCTGTTCCTTGCTGAGCTCCCTAATGCCATGCACTGACGCTAAAGCCCCTGCAAGTGTCGTGATGCAAGGAAGCCCCTGTGCCGTAGCTACCGATCGAATTTGAACTTCATCAGCCCGAGGCAATCTACCTGATGGCGTATTGATCACCAGTTGAATTTGCCCATCTTTGAGTAAGTCTGTAACATTCGGGCGGCCTTCGTGCACCTTCTTTACCGTATCCACATTCATTCCATAGTGGCGCAACACTTTTGCTGTTCCTTGTGTGGCAATAATACTGAATCCAAGATTTTCTAATTCTTGAGCAATTGCTACAATGCCTCGCTTATCCCGATTCTTCACACTGATAAAAACCGTACCTTGTGTTGGCAAAATTTGTCCTGCTGCGATTTGCGACTTCATGAAGGCTCGCCCAAAATTCTCATCGATTCCCATCACTTCACCCGTTGAGCGCATTTCAGGACCCAATTGAATATCCACGCCAAAGAATCGCGTAAAAGGAAACACGGATTCTTTAACAGCAAAGTAGGGTAAAGAAACTCCTTCTGGCACTTGTTGCTCAATTAAACTTTGACCCAACATAGCCCGTGTAGCCACCTTAGCATAGGGAGTCCCGCACGCTTTGGAGACAAAGGGCACCGTACGTGAAGCCCGTGGATTCACTTCAATCAAATAAACCAAATCATCTTTTACCGCGAACTGAATGTTCATCAAGCCAACAATATTCAAACTTTCGCCTAACTTTAAAGCAATGCGGCGCACTTCTTGAACCATGTCATCATTAAGCGTATGAGGAGGCAACACCATAGCCGAATCGCCGGAGTGAATGCCTGCTTCCTCAATATGTTCAAGCATGCCTCCCACTTTAAAGTTTTTCCCATCTCCGACCACATCCACATCTAGTTCAATCGCATCTTCTAAAAAATGATCGATCAGTACAGGAAATCCTGGAGAGGCCTCAAAAGCCTGTTGAGCAAAAAACTTGAGTTGATCATCCGTGTACACAATCTCCATGGCCCGTCCCCCTAAAACATAAGAAGGTCGAACCAAACAGGGATAACCAATGGCCCTAGCTGTGAGTATGGCTTCATCAATCGTCAGCGCCGTGGCACTAGGAGGCTGCTTAAGCCCAAGCTCATCTAACAATTGTTTGAATTTTTCCCGATCCTCAGCTCGGTCTACATTATCTGCTGTCGTCCCCAAAATAGGAACCCCTGCCGCCGATAACCCTTGAGCCAAATTCAATGGGGTTTGTCCTCCAAATTGCAAAATCACACCATCTGGCTGCTCATGGTGCACAATGTTTAAAACGTCTTCTAAAGTGACTGGCTCAAAATACAATTTATCGGATGTGTCGTAGTCCGTAGAAACGGTTTCGGGGTTTGAATTCACCATAATCACCTCAACACCCAACTCACGCAAAGCAAATGCAGCATGCACACAACAATAATCAAACTCAATGCCTTGTCCAATGCGATTAGGCCCACCACCAATCACCATGACTTTATTGATGCCTGGTTTTTTGTTTTTAGTAACAACGGGTTCAACCACCGGCCCCTTATCGATATGAAAAACAGGGTTCTCATATGTCGAATAGTAATACGGCGTCTTGGCTTCAAACTCTGCCGCACACGTATCCACTAAGTAGTAGTGCGGAAAAATATCCCATTGTTGTCGGCTGGCTAAAATATGACTTTCATCAACACCCCACAAACGGGCCAGTTGCTTGTCACTGAAACCAAACTGCTTGGCCATGCGCAAAAGCTTTGCTCCAGCTTCTTGAATTTTGGGTTCAACTTGCTGATGGATACAGGCTTTCATCTGTTCGGCTTGAGCTTTTAGCGCCTCCTCTTGTCGCACAAGATAGGCAAATTGGCCTAGAAACCACGGGTCAATTCCCGTCATTTCGTGCAACTCTTCTATCGAAATCCCTGAAGACAACGCTTGTTTGATATAGAAAATGCGCTCCGCCGCTGGCGTGCTCACTTTTTGCCTCAGTTCATCTTCCGGCAGGTTTCCGCCAAAATCCCAACCGTCTTTTTTGATTTCTAAACCGCGGGCCCCTTTTTGGAAGGCTTCACAAAAAGTACGACCAATTGCCATCGTCTCACCCACTGACTTCATTTGCACCGTTAAAGTAGCATCAGCACCGGGGAACTTTTCAAAGGCAAATCGAGGCAGTTTGACAACAACATAGTCAATTGTTGGCTCAAAACAAGCGGGTGTTTCACTAGTAATGTCATTAGGCAATTCATCAAGCGTGTATCCCAAAGCCAACTTCGCTGCAATTTTAGCAATCGGAAATCCCGTTGCTTTTGATGCCAAAGCAGAAGAGCGTGACACCCGTGGATTCATTTCAATCACTAATAAACGACCGGTTGTCGGGTTTACACAAAACTGAACATTAGACCCGCCTGTTTCAACACCAATCGCGCGAATGATTTTGATCGCAGCATCGCGCATCAGTTGGTATTCTGCATCCGTCAATGTCTGCGCAGGAGCTACCGTAATGGAATCCCCAGTGTGCACTCCCATCGGATCCAAATTTTCAATCGAACAGATAATCACGACATTATCTGCCTTATCTCTCATCACTTCGAGTTCGTACTCTTTCCACCCAAAAACAGATTCTTCCACAGAAATTTGTGAAATCAATGACAGCTCTAAAGCGCGCTTCACAATAGAATCAAATTCTTCTTCGTTGTAGGCAATACCCCCGCCACTGCCCCCTAATGTAAAACTGGGACGAATCACGCAAGGGAAACCAAACTGTTTAGCGACTTTCTTAGCTTCTGAATGTGTTTTTGCATAAACCGCTTTAGGCACCTCTAATCCAATACTATCCATGGTTTGCTTAAAACGGTCTCGATTCTCTGCCCGCTGAATGGCTTCAATGCTGGCTCCAATCAGCTCTACATTGTGCTTCTTTAAAATACCGCGCTCATCTAATTGAACGGTCACATTCAGTGCTGTCTGTCCGCCTAGCGTTGGCAATAAAGCATCTGGTTTCTCTTTTTCAATGATCTTCTCTAAGATCTCTGCTGTGATCGGTTCGATATATGTTTTATCGGCAATCTCTGGATCGGTCATGATAGTCGCTGGATTGGAGTTTACCAAGATGACTTCCAAACCTTCCTCGCGAATCGCCTTGCAAGCCTGTGTGCCTGAATAATCAAATTCACAAGCTTGACCAATCACAATAGGACCTGATCCTATTAACAAAATCTTTTTAATATCAGTGCGCTTAGGCATGAAATCCCACCTCAAAAAATCGTTCAAACAAGTAATGTGAATCGTGCGGTCCTGGAGCTGCTTCAGGATGGTATTGCAAACTCATTACCGGTAGCTGTTTATGTTTAATGCCTTCAACGGTTTGGTCATTTAAATTAACGTGCGTCATTTCAACCGTATCGGCAGGCAAAGAACCTAACCGTAAAGCAAAGTTATGATTCTGTGACGTAATTTCCACCTTCTTTGTTTCTAGATCTTGTACAGGATGATTCGCCCCGTGGTGTCCAAACTTCAATTTGAAGGTTTCTCCACCTAAAGCAAGACCCAGAAGTTGATGCCCTAAACAAATGCCAAAAATAGGCAGTTTGCCAATCAGCGTTTTGATCGTTTCTACAGCATATGAAACTTTGGCAGGATCTCCTGGACCATTTGAGAGAAAGACAGCATCGCAACCCGCATCTAAAAGCGCTTGAGCAGAGGTCGAGGCAGGAAAAACGGTCAACCGAGCGCCCTGCTTATGCAATGAGCGTAGGATATTGTATTTCACCCCAAAATCCATCACGCCAATATGTGGCCCAGAAGAGGGGCTATCTGTCCCTTCCAAAGGCCAAGTATAAGGTTCTTTGCACGTCACTTGAGCCACAAAGTCTACATCAGAGGTTGTCGGGAAAGCCAAAACCTCCTTGAGTATCGCTTTAAAATCATCACTTGTTGTAATGGCGCCTCGCATGGCTCCATGTTCACGCAAGTGCAAGGTGAGTGCGCGCGTATCGATATTTGCGAGGGCCACAATATTATTCTCTTTAAGGTATGCCTGCAAAGATTGTGAAGAACGATAATTACTCGTGATACACGACAGATCCCGCATGATAAAACCAGAGGCCCAGGGTTTTCGTGACTCCACATCTTCTTCATTGATCCCGTAATTCCCTATGTGAGGATAAGTCATGCAAACTATCTGCCCACAATAAGAAGGGTCTGTCAGGATTTCTTGATAGCCTGTCATGCCCGTATGGAAAACAACCTCACCAAGCGTTTTCCCCTCAGCACCTATAGACACACCGGGAAAAACCATGCCATCTTCTAATATCAACCAAGCCTGTTTCACACTCATCGCCTCATTCTTTTCTGTTTAGACAAATCTACAGCTTCACTTTCACTAGGAAATTCAAACATAAGAAAACCCCGTTTGGACGCATAATCCACAACATACATTTTACGATCGCTAATGCGTAACCCAAACTTTTCTCCAGTCACATCGTCTATCAACACCATTTCTTTAGCCACAATGTTTCCTTCATTAAGGTCAAATTCATAGGGCGTATCTGCTGTAGAATTAATCGTCCCTGCTTTTAACTCACTGTAAACGCCTCTCGGCGAAGGATAGTAAGTGGTTAATGTGATTTCTTCGGCCGCAACATAAGAAAACCCTGCGCACAAAATAGCAAAAGCTATAAAAACTTTTTTAAGCATGCTCACTCCGTTGCGTTTTCTCCTCTTCCAAAAACTTCATTTCACCATTTTTAAAAACACCGACAATTTTTACGGGAAGCACTCTTCCTTCAACTGGCGTATTCTTACCGCGTGAAACAAATGTTTTTGCATTCACTTTCCAGGACTGCTCTGGATCCACCAAGACAAAATCAGCTATGGAATCTTTTTTCAGTGTCCCTGCCTCAATGCGTATCAATTCTGCGGGTGCGCTTGTCATCAGTTCAATCAGGCGATTTTCACTGATGTGCCCGGGCTCAACCAAGGACTGATAACACAAAGCAAATGCAGTCTCAAGTCCGCTGATACCAAAAGGAGCTGTATCTAAAGGAGCGCATTTTTCCCAATCCGTATGCGGCGCATGGTCTGTCGCAATGCAATCAATTGTGCCATCCATCACTCCCTGTACCAACGCATCACGATCTTTACTGGTACGCAAAGGAGGATTAACTTTAGCCATGGAGTTAAACCCCTTAAGCTCTTCATGTGTCAGCGCTAAATGGTGCGGTGTCACTTCACAAGTCACGCGAATGCCTAATTTTTTGGCTTGGCGCACTAAATCGACCCCTTTTGCTGTAGAGATATGTGCCACATGCAACCACCCTCCGGTCAGCGCGGCCAAATCAATATCGCGTGCAATGATAATGGTTTCTGTTTCAGAAGGAATCCCCTCAACACCCAAAACGGTTGAAACATAGCCTTCATGCATCACCCCTTTTCCAAACAGTGCCTTGTCTTCTGCATGTTGAATGATAGGACGATTGAACACTCTTGAGGCCTCTAAAGCTCTTCGCATCAGCAAACTATTGGTTAAAGGATCTCCATCATCAGAGAGTCCTACACACCCTGCTTCGAACAATTCTTGAAAATTTGTGAGTTCTTTACCTTTACGTCCTAGAGTGATCGCGCCAATGGGATAAACTTGCGCATTATTAGCACGCCTTGCTTGTTGAAGGACCTGCTCAACAATACCGCCATGATCCATTGCCGGCTCTGTATTAGGCATTGCACAAATTGAAGTGAAACCACCCGCAATGGCTGCTCTTGTGCCAGAGGCTATCGTCTCTTTATCTTCACGCCCTGGCTCACGCAAATGCGTGTGTAAATCCACAAAACCGGGGACAACCCATTTTCCTGTCGCATCAATGACATGCAGCTCATTGATTTTCTCGGATCTTTTTTTATCGGATGGCTTAACCAACTCAACAACCCCATCATGAATCAACAAATCAAATGTCCCGTCGATTTTCTGTGAAGGGTCAATGACTCGACCATTGCGAATCAAAATAGCACTCATACGACGGCTCCTTCTAAGGGCGTTCCTTCTGGAGCACCAATGACTAAATATAAGACTGCCATTCTTACCGCTACGCCATTAGTGACTTGATCCAAAATGACGGATGATTTTCCATCGGCCGCAAAAGAATCCAACTCGACCCCTCGATTGACAGGCCCTGGATGCATAATGAGTAAATCTGGTTTGGCTTTTTCTAGCCGTTGAGCATCTATTCCATAGCGCAATCGATATTCGCGAATGCCCGGAATCAACTGAGTTTCTTGGCGTTCATGTTGTATGCGTAGCAGCATAAGCACATCTGCATTTTCAACAGCCTCATTGGCATCATGGGTTACTTGAACACCCATACGCTCAATTTCTACAGGCAACAAGGTCGGTGGGGCGCAAACTGTCACCTCGGCCCCTAACTTAGTCAGTCCCCAAATATTCGACCGCGCCACTCGAGAGTGTGAAATATCTCCAATGATAGAAACTTTAAGGCCTGCAATTTTTTTGCGGTGTTCTTGAATCGTAAACAGATCTAATAAGGCTTGTGTAGGATGCTCATGAGCACCATCACCTGCATTGATGACAGACGCACGCGCATGTTGAGCAATCAGATTGGGAACGCCTGCAGAAGCATGGCGCACCACAAATGCATCTACCTTCAAGGCTTCAAGATTATTGACGGTATCAATAATCGTTTCCCCTTTGGTCAAACTCGAACTGGATGAAGCTATATTGATGGTGTCTGCTGATAAGCGCTTAGCGGCCAATTCAAAAGAAGTGCGCGTACGCGTGCTCGGCTCAAAAAAGAGATTCACAATCGTTTTCCCGCGCAATGCAGGAACTTTCTTAATGGGCCGTAAAGAGACTTCTTTAAGTGACGCAGCCGTTTTAAGGATGGTGTTGATTTCATCCGCACTGAGGTCTTCTAATCCTAAAAGATGTTTGCGTGTCCACAAAGTCTCAATGGCAGCACTCATACGGCACCTCCACTCAACTCTAACTTCACACACTCTATTTCGTCTGTGTCTTCAAGTTGCACACGAATACGATCGCTGAACTGTGTAGGCACATTTTTACCTACAAAATCGGCCCGAATAGGGAGTTCTCTGTGACCTCGATCCACAAGAACGGCGAGTTGAATGCATTTAGAGCGGCCAAAATCATGGAGGGCATTGAGTGCAGCACGAATGGTTCGCCCAGTAAAGAGCACATCATCAACCAAAACTAATCGTTTATTGGTGATATCAAATTTGATGTCTGTCTCGTGAACAATGGGATTGGGAGCCACTCGAGAAAAATCATCGCGATAAAGTGTGATGTCTAGAATCCCCACCTCCACTTCATGCTGATCAATAGCTGCTATTTCTTGTGCCAAGCGTTGCGCCAGCACAGCACCCCGTGTGCGGATACCAATAAGTGCCAGGTCTTGCACGCCTTTGTTGCGCTCAATAATCTCATGTGCAATACGCACCAGGGAGCGTCGAATCGCCTGTGCGTCCATGAGTAAGCCTGGCTTTGCTGCTGCCCGGTTCATGAGTTCGCCTGAATCAAGGCACAAAAAAACCAAAACCGACGGGGGTTTTGGTAGATAGATTTACAGTGTATGCCGTACATTTTGTCCCCTTTGCCGCCTCACGGGACGACAATTTAAAGGTTATATTTCTATGAGGATACCCTAGAAGGCCTCTTCAAGTCAATAAAAAGCTCAGCTGGCTTGTATCGTTTTCCGGGACTTAATAGCATCGGTACCCCCCGCACCTTCCGGGCCTCCCGCACAAATCCCTCTTTTAGAGCCCTCGATAAACCGCAAAATTTCCTGAACCTCAGGCGAGCTATACAGTTCTTTGATCTGTGCCACGGCATTCGTCACACTGAGCCCTTCACGATAAAGCAATCGATATGCGCCTTTGATCTCTTCCCTTACAGGCGCCTTAATTCCTGCCCGTCTCAAACCCACAACATTAATGCCTTGAATGACCGCTGGCCGGCCACCACAAAGCATAAAGGGGGGGATGTCTTTATTGACCGCTGAAAGTGCGCTCACCATCGCCAAACGGCCAATTTTGGAGAACTGGTGAAAACCTACCATACCGGAAATAAAAGCCTGATCCTCCAAGATGCAGTGCCCAGTCAAAGAGGCTAAATTCACCATAATGACCCGATTGCCTACAACACAGTTGTGAGCAATATGCACATTAGCCATGAGGTAATTCTCGTCACCGATAACCGTTGCGCTGCCTTCTTGTGTCCCGCGATGAATCGTCACGTATTCCCGAATCACATTCTTGTTGCCGATGCGCGTATAGGACGCTGCACCTGCATAAGCCAAATCCTGAGGCTCGTGCCCTACAACGGCACCCATGTGAATTTGGTTTTCATTCCCTATATGCGTATTCGGCCCTAAATAACTATTCATCCAAAGCCGGTTGCCGTTGCCTAGCTTAACCCCTTTTTCCAGAACACATCCGGGGCCAATCGTATTGCCCTCACCCATCTCAACACAGGAAGCAATGTTTGCTGTTGGGTGAATCTCATTTTTTTTCATAACTGAACTCTCGATTAAACAAAATCACAAACTCCCCCTTAGGGGTTTTGTTTTTAAAATGATCCAGAACTTCACCAGCTGTTCCGCGCACGCATTCTTCAAACTTCTTGGTTAACTCGCGCGCACAGCATACGGCTACATTACCACAAACCGCTTCAATATCCGTAAGCGTTTTCACCACACGATAAGGGGATTCATAAACGATCACTGTCCTGCTATCTGCATTAAGGATCTCTAGTCGCTTACGTCGCCCATGAGATTTTGGAGGAAGAAAACCTTCGAAAACAAATCGATCTGTAGGTAACCCGGATAGCACCAATGCTGTTAAAAAAGCAGCCGGTCCCGGCAGAGTTTCCACTTTTCCTCCTGCTTGGATGACCGCTTGAACTATTCTCCAGCCCGGATCATTGATCAAAGGAGTTCCTGCATCGGAAACGAGTGCGATCGATTTTTCATCTTCTAGTAAATTCAAAATCTGCTCGATGCGCTGAGCTTCATTATGATCGTGAAGGCTGATCAGCTTAGAAGAGATTTTATAGTGCGATAGCAATCTACCTGTATGCCTGGTGTCTTCACAAGCGATCACATCAACAGCTTTAAGAACTTCTAAGGCTCGCAATGTGATGTCTGATAAGTTACCAATAGGCGTAGCAACCACATGCAAAATCCCCGTCATAGGAGAGATGCCTTATTCAACAGTCACACTCTTCGCTAAGTTAGGCGGCTGATCTACATCGCATTGATTCGCACAGGCCACATAGTAAGCAAAAAATTGCAGAGGCACAGCAACCACGATCGGCGAAAACAGTTCTTCTGTTTTGGGTACGTGTATTAAGCTATCCACATTCTTGCGAATCTCTTCGTTGCCCTCACTGGCAACCACAATACATTCACCACGACGTGCACGCACTTCTTGAATATTAGAAACAACCTTTTCATACACAGGGGAATCGGTAGCCACAAAAACTACAGGCCATCCCATGTGAATCAAAGAAATGGGCCCGTGTTTCATTTCACCTGCAGCATAGCCTTCTGCATGAATCAATGGACACACCTCTTTGAGTTTTAAGGCTCCTTCTAATGCGCTTGGAAAATTGTACCGTCTGCCTAAATAGTAGAAGTTCCTAAGTGAAGCATACTTTGCTGAAAGCGTCTTAACATCCGCCTCTGTAGCAAGAGCCTTTTCAACCGTCTTTGGCAACTCGTGTAACCCTTTGAGCAGAGATTTCCATTTTGTGGCAGTGACTAATTTGCGCTGCTTGGTGAGATACAGAGTTAATAAAATTAACGCCGTGACTTGAGCCGTATAAGCCTTGGTAGAAGCCACCGCAATTTCAGGTCCTGCATGGGTATAAATCACCGCATCCGCTTCGCGTGCAATCGATGAGCCCATAACATTACAAATGGCGAGAACTTTTGAACCATGCTTTTTAGCCATTCTTATTCCGGCTAATGTGTCTGCGGTTTCTCCTGATTGCGTAATGGCAATAATTGTCGTGTTCTTATCCAACATAGGACCGCGATATCGGAACTCACTTGCCAAATCAACATCAACCGGCATATGCGCATACTCTTCCAACATATATTCACCCACAAGCCCTGCGTGGTATGCCGTACCACAAGAAATAATTATCACTCTTTCTTGTTTGCTTAAATTATTCAAAAACTTTTTGGTTTTTGCGTCGAATGTGATTTCGTTTTTATCTAAATCTAAACGATTAAACAATGTTTGCTCAATAGCAGCGGGCTGCTCATGAATTTCTTTGAGCATGTAGTGGTCATATCCATCTTTGCGAGCAGCACTCAAATCCCAGTCAATACTGGTGATTTTGCGCTTTACCGCCTTACCTGCTACTGTCGAAACTTTGACATCAGATGCTGTGAGAACAACAAAGTCGCCATCATTGAGATACATCACTTCTCGAGTCAAACCCAAGATAGCTGGAGCGTCACTGGCAAAAAACCCTTCGCCTTTTCCAATCCCAACCAATAGGGGGCTACCAAAACGTGCCGCATACAAACGGTCTGGTTCGTCTTTAGACACTAAACAAATAGCATAGGATCCACGCAACTGTGTCAGTGTTTTTCTGAATGCTTCTTCGATAGATAATTTTTTGGCATGCTCTGCAATCAAGTGCACAACAATTTCTGTATCTGTTTGAGACTTAAATTTATACCCTTTAGCGAGTAATTTTTCTTTAAGCTCGGCGTAGTTTTCAATAATCCCATTATGAACAATAGCTATGCTTCCAGATTCGCTCGTATGAGGATGTGAGTTTCTCTCTGAAGGCTCTCCATGAGTAGCCCATCGAGTGTGACCAATACCTATATGCCCATTTACGGGTTTTTTGTGAATACTTTCCATCAAACCTTGAAGCTTGCCCGCCTTACGGCGAATTTCTACACCCTTGCCATTTAATACAGCCACTCCTGCAGAGTCATACCCTCGGTACTCTAAACGGCTAAGAGCTTCTAACAACACTTCAACGCTTTGTTTTTTTCCTACGTATCCGACAATGCCACACATATTAACCTCTGTATCCTTGCTTCATTTTTAGTTATCGCTGAAAAACCCAATGACCTGCCACGAGTGTTTTAAGCACCCTAAACTTTTCATCAAAAACAACCATATCGGCTTGTTTGCCTTGCGAAAGTGTTCCTATATTCTTTAATCCTAATAGCTTTGCAGGAACAGTACTAGCCATAGCCACCGCTTCATGTAAAGGCACATCACACCACCGAACCATATTCTTAACGGCTTGCATCATGGTTAATGCACTCCCTGCCATGCAACCATCTTTGAGAAAATAAGCCCCACCTTTTTTCTTGATGGACCAGCCGGATAAAGCCACGCTATCCGTCACTAAGGCTATCTGCTTAGGCCCTTTAACTTTATACAACAACCGCAGGGCCTCTTTCTCTACATGATGGCCATCAGGGATCACCATCGTAACAAAATCTTCCAATAAAGCTGCCAACAATAAACTGTTTTCTCTATGGTGTAACTTAGGCATCGCATTAAATACATGAGTAATACTTGTCGCGCCTGCCTTTTTTGCGCAAAGAGCCTCATCTCCAGTTGCTGCACTGTGCCCTAAGGAAACACAAACCCCTTTTGAGCTTAATTGCTGAATCGCTTTTTGTGCTCCCGTTACTTCAGGAGCCAATGTAACCAGTTTAATTCCCTTGGGCTGCACTTTAAACCAGCTTTCTAATTCTTGAGTGCTTGGCTCTCTAAGAAACTTTTTTGGCAAAGCCCCGTGTTTCTTTTTACTTAAAAAAGGCCCCTCTAAGTGCACACCTAAACAGCGCGATTGCTGGCCTACCTCAGCACTGAACTGACTGAGAGAGGTTAGCGTATCTTTTAAATTTTTAGGCTCTATCGATTTTAAAAATGAAGTAGTTCCGCTCTTTGCACAACGCTTAGACAATTGCTCAACAGAACCCCAAACATGTAAATCCACAAAACCTGGAGCTAAATAAGCCCCTTCAATATCCAAAAAATGTGATTGCTTTGGTGGCTTAGTCGCAATTTTTTTAATGCGTCCATTTCTAATACATACAGCCCCCGACATAACTCGTTTGGGTTGTATCAGTTGTGCATTACCTATCCACCATTCTGGATCAAGACGCATTGGTATAGTATACCTAATCTGATTCCGGTTTGATAACGCTTCCCCATGACCTAACATTGCTGAAAACTTAATTGAAATTAAGTCGATTTAAGGCACATCGAAAAAAAGATAAAAAATAAGGGAGCCTTAAAAAACTAGGCCCCCCTTAACTCTTACTGAAAAATGGCGTCCCCTGGGGGAATCGAACCCCCACCGACAGCTCGAAAGGCTGTTGTCCTAACCGTTAGACGAAGAGGACGCAATGTGGCGAAAATAATATCACGGGGCCTAAAGAATTACTACCCCTTAAAGATTACTTTTTTCGCTTTGTCTTGTTTTTCTTTGTTGCAGCCTTCTTCGCAGCCTTTTTGGTCGAAGAAGTTTTTGTCACTTTTTCCTCTTCTAACGATGGATCGACCTGATCCTTAGTAGCCTTGAGGTCTAATTCTGGCTGAGATTCATCGGCCTCAGGCAAGATTTCATCATCTTTCTCTTCTGGCACAACACAGGCCATAGACGCAACTTTGTCCTTACCCTTAATGTTGATCGCTTTGACCCCCTGAGTGCCTCTTCCGGTTCTACGGACATCTTTAACAGGAGTCCGGACCATCATACCCTCTGATGAGATCAGCATCACCTCATCCTCAGGAGATACCGTTCGTGCACCAATCACTTCCCCATTTTTGGGCGTCACGCGTATATTGATCACGCCCTTACCGCCTCGACTTTGCGCACGGTATTCATCAAAGGAGGATCTCTTACCAAAGCCCTTCTCTGTGATCGTTAAAATATCTTTACCTTCACAGACCAGTGCCATTCCAATAACAGCATCCGTAGGCGCTAATGCAATCCCACGCACACCGCGAGAAGAGCGCCCTGTTTCGCGTACTTGTGTTTCCAAGAACCGAATGGATTTTCCTTGGCGCGTACAAAGAATAATTTGCTCATCACCATTGGTCACAGCAGCCTGAATCAATTCATCTCCCTGATCAATAGTAATCGCAATGATGCCTGTTTTACGTGGATTGGCATATGCAGACAGCTTCGACTTCTTGACAACCCCTTTTTTGGTTGCCATCAATAAGCCCTTATCCACATCAAAATTCTTTACAGGAATTACCGTAGAGAGGTGTTCGTCTTTTTGAAAAGAAAGCAGATTAACAATGGCAGTCCCACGAGCATAGCGTCCAGCTTGGGGCACATCATAGGCCTTCAACCAATAACAGCGCCCTAAGTTTGTAAAGAACATCAACGTGTCATGCGTAGAAGCCACAAAGAGGTATTCAACAAAATCTTCCTCTTTCATATTGACGGCCGTCACACCTACACCACCTCGACGCTGTTTGCGATAAGCAGAAACTGGCAGTCTCTTGATATACCCACTGTGACTTACCGTAATGACCACATTCTCATCTACAATTAAATCTTCTATGGATAAGTCGCTAACGTCACCAATAATTTCAGTGCGGCGCTCATCTCCATATTTTTTATTCACCTCTTGCAGCTCTTCTTTAATCACACCAAGCAAAAGAGATTCACTTGCAAGTAATGATTTAAAATATTCAATTCGCTTGAGCAATTCAAGATATTCGGCTTCTAACTTATCTCGCTCAAGTGCCGTCAGTCGCTGAAGCTGCATCTCCAGAATTGCCTGCGCTTGACGATCAGAAAACTTAAATTTTTTGACCAAAGATTCTTTTGCAGCGGATGGTGTTTTTGAAGCACGAATCGTTTTAATGATTTCATCCAAATGATCTAAGGCTTTCTTTAAACCTTCAAGGATATGCGCGCGGGCCTCAGCCTTAGCTAGATCAAACTTAGTGCGTCGAATGATAATGTCTTTGCGATGTTCGATAAAATTCTTAAGCAAAGGCCTTAAACCAAGTACTCGTGGGCGACCATCGACCAACGCCAGGAAGATAATCCCAAACGATGTGGCCATCTGTGTGTGCTTATACAGTAGATTTAAAACTACCTGATCATTGGCATCCCGTTTCAATTCAATAACTACGCGCAAACCATCTTTATCGGATTCATCGCGCAAATCTGAAATACCTTCAATCTGTTTGTTATGCACTAAGCGTGCGATATTCTCAAGCAAATTGGCTTTGTTTACCTGATAGGGCAGTTCCGTCACAACAATCGACTGACGATTCCCCTTTAAAGCTTCGGTGTGCACTTTGGAACGAATCTTTAAAGAACCGCGTCCTGTTTCATACGCTTTTTTAATCCCATCTCGTCCACAAATGATGCCTGCTGTAGGAAAGTCTGGACCTGTCACATATTTCATTAATTTCGCAACATCCATACCTGGATCATCAATTAAAGCGCACGTAGCGTTAATCACTTCTGTAAGGTTATGGGGTGGAATATTTGTAGCCATACCTACAGCAATACCGCTAGAACCATTGACTAATAGATTAGGAATTCGTGCTGGAAGGATTCTTGGCTCAAGTAAAGACCCATCAAAGTTGGGCCCCATATCAACAGTGTTCTTTTCGATATCTGTCAGTAACTCGCCAGCAATGGCATCCATGCGCGCTTCTGTATAACGCATAGCTGCTGCTGCATCGCCATCAATAGAACCAAAGTTACCTTGCCCATCAACCAATGGGTATCGCAAACTGAATGTCTGTACCATACGCACTAAGGAGTCATAAACAGCGGTGTCAC
>JAJDCC010000125.1 GCA_029261015.1 Candidatus Omnitrophota bacterium
CCAAAATCATCAACAATCCAAAGTATCGCGACCTTAAAGAAGATGTTGAGCAGTTAATTGAAAAGTTGCCAGCCGGTTCGCGCGTGTTGAAGTTAGGTCACAAGATTGAAGAGTCCTTAAAGGGTGTGTTGACTCAAGGCCGTTTGTTCCGTGATTTTGGATTCCGTTATATCGGCCCTGTTGATGGCCACAACATTGAAGAATTGATCAAGACTTTCAAGAATGCCAAGAAGTTAAAAGGCCCCATTCTTTTGCATGTGTCGACGCTTAAGGGCAAAGGCTATACTCCTGCAGAAAAAGATCCTGAGCGTTTTCATAAAACCGAGGCATTTGATATTCCGACCGGGAAAGTGAAGGCTAAGGCGCAACCGACAAAGAAGAAGGCACCAACGTTCAGCGACGCCTTTGCTGAAGAGCTTTTAGAATTAGGGCAGAGTAAAAAGAATTTAGTGACCATTACAGCAGCCATGCCTGAAGGTACCGGTGTGGCCCCATTTGCCAAAAAGTTTCCCGATCGATGCATTGATGTCGGTATGGCTGAACAGCATGCAGTGGGTTTAGCAGCGGGTTTGCGTGAAGGCGGAATTATTCCTGTGGTTGCGATTTATTCGACATTTATGCAGCGTGCGTTTGACCAAATCATGCATGAGATGTGTTTGCAGCGCTTGCCCGTTATTTTGGCTTTGGATCGTGCGAGTATTGTGGGTGAAGATGGCCCTACGCATCATGGTGTTTTTGATATTGGCTATTTGCGTATCTTGCCAAATATGACGGTGGTGTCGCCGAAAGATCCTAGTGAGTTGCGTGCGATGTTGCGTTTTGCTGTCGATCATAAAAACCCGATTGCGTTGCGGTATGCCCGTGGTGGGATCTCAGATCCTTTAGTGAGCAAGACAGAGCCGATTGTTTTTGGTAAGTCTGAAACCTTGCGGGCAGGCAACGATGTTGCGCTGATCGCGGTGGGTAATATGGTGTATGAAGCTTTGAAGGTGGCTCAACAGTTGGCCGCAGCAGGCATTGAAGCCACTGTCGTGAATGCGCGTTTTGTGAAACCGATGGATGCTGAAATGGTGGCACATATGGCTAAGACGATTGGTCGTATCGTGACCATTGAAGAAGGTCAAATCCAGGGTGGTTTTGGGAGTGCTGTGTCAGAGACTTTAGATGCATTGAATTTATCGGCAACGCCTCAATTGCGTATTGGGTTGCCCGATCGCTTTGTGGATCACGGTGGCCGCAATAATCTCTTAGAAGAATGCAACCTGACGCCAGAGCAAATGACTCAAAGTATTCAACAATGGCTTGAAGGGAATCCTTCAAGTGCAGATTCCTTCCTGACAGAAAGCGCAACATGAGTGTCCGCGTTCGTTTTGCTCCAAGTCCTACAGGGACATTGCATGTAGGTTCTGCACGTACGGCTCTATTCAATTGGCTCTTCGCCAAGCATGAAGGTGGCACGTTTATCCTGCGTGTGGAAGACACCGACCAAAAGCGGTCTGATAAGAAATTCCTCGAAGATATCTTTGGTAATCTTGATTTCCTGGGAATCACCACAGACGAAGGCCCTTATTATCAGAGCGAGCGTTTTGATATCTATCGTAAATACGCTCAGCAGTTGCTCGATGAAGGCAAGGCTGTTGAAGAAGACGGTGCGATTGTGTTTAAGGTACCGCTACAGTCTGTGACCTTTAAGGATGTGTTACGTAAAGACATTACCGTGCAAACGGATTTGTTTGATAGTCTTGTTCTGATGAAATCCGATGGCTCACCAGCGTATAATTTCTGTTGTGTCGTTGATGATGCCCTGATGAAAATCACGCATGTCGTGCGCGGTGATGATCACATTGCCAACACGCCTAAGCAGGTGGTGTTGTATAAAGCCTTAGGGTTTGAGGTGCCGTTGTGGGTGCATATTCCTTTAATTGTGGGACCGGATCGTGCACGTTTAAGCAAGCGTACCGGTGCTACCTCGATTATCGAGTATCGCAAGCAAGGTTATTTGCCCGAAGCGCTTTTCAACTATCTGTCATTACTGGGTTGGTCGCCGGGTGATAACCGAGAAATGGTTTCGCCAGAAGAAATCGTTAAGCTCTTTGATATCAAGCGGGTCAAAAAGACCGCGGCCATGTTTGATATGAAAAAACTCGAATGGCTCAACAGCAAATACATTAAAGAAAAGCCAACCAAAGAATTGGCGCCGTTGTTGGCCGAACGTTTGCTTGAAGCCAAGATGATCGAGTCGGACTATGATCAGGTTTGGTTTGAGCGTGTTGTGGATGTGAGCAAAGACCGCATGCGGTTGTTGCAAGACATTGTCACCCAGTATGCCTTTTTCTTTTGCGAGATTCCCGAATATAAAGAAGAAGCGGTTGAGAAACATTTAACGCAAGAGGGAATTGAAAAAACATTGTCTGATTTGGCTGGGTTATTAAAAACGGCTGAACCTTTTGATACAGAAACCTGTGAGAAAATTGTCAGGGCTTATCAAGAAGAACAGGGTTTAGAAACAAAACAGCTCATTCATCCGGTGCGAGTTGCGATCACCGGTTCGGCTGTATCACCACCATTGTTTGATGTGATGTCCGTATTAGGAAAAGATCGTGTTCTAAAACGCTTAGAGCACACACTCAAAAATTGCCTTCCAGGCGCAAAACCAGGGAGCACTGCATGAAAGAACGCCGTAAGTTTGTGCGCGTTGATACACCTGTTTTGATTGAATACAAAAACCCTAAAACGCGCAAGACCGAACGGAGTTTTACTTCAGACGTGTCGCAGAAGGGAATGCGTTTTCCTTCGAATGTGTCGTTTAAGATTGGCGATACTCTGAAGATGGAATTAGGGATGCCGCCCCACGAAGAGATGATGGGAGTGAACGGGCATATTGTTTGGGTGCGTGAGATTGCCCAATACACAATTTCTCAATACGAAATTGGCATTACCTTTGAATGGGAAGAGAAGCATGATGCGCATGCTTTAGCGCAATACCTTCAAAGCCTCGTTGTACAAGACTGAACCTTGTGATAAAGTGTTCTTCCTCTTGCCGAATAGTGTAATGGTAGCACGACAGATTCTGGTTCTGTTTGTCTAGGTTCGAGTCCTAGTTCGGCAGCCAATTGAAAAATCCGGAGCCCTTGATGGGTGCCGGATTTTTTATTTAATTGAACCCGAAATGGGGCGAGAACCGTTGGTTCGTATACAAGACTGTCATTATTCAAGCCTAGGGCGCAGAATAATGGCTAGTCGCCGTTATCCACGCAGTGGGAGTCCTAGTTCGGCAGCCAATTGAAAAATCCGGAGCCCTTGATGGGTGCCGGATTTTTTGCTTAATGAGTCTGATTAGGGCGAAAACCGCTGCCACGCAGTGGGAGTCCTATTCGGCATAGATGAAGAAAAAGGCCTAACACAGACACTTGTCGCCAGGTCGCTTGGTGGGTCCCTCAGGGATCACTGTTTGGTGGAATCGGGGGATTGCGTTACAATGAGGGCCAAATTTCATCGCCGCTTGTTGTACTCGTGTTAAAGGTTGCCTTATGTCTGAAAAAAATAATGACGCTTTAGAGTTTGATGTGGAAGCTTTTGAAGCGTTCGCGAATGAATTGCGAAACGAGACGGATCGATCCGTAGTCATACTCGGTACGGCTAGGCTTGATCAATTGTTGCACAAGCTTTTGCATGTGGCTTTTGTGCCCATTCGCGTAGGCGGTGATCGGCTTTTGGAGCATGAGGGGCCTTTATCGACATTCAGTGGAAAGTGGCAAGTTGCTTTTCGTGTGGGTTTGATCAGTGAAGAGTTTGCACGCGCTTTAGCGATTATTGGGCGTATTCGAAATAAGTTCACGCATGAATCGACACCTATGTCTTTGGATGATGTGGCTTTCCGTGATCAAGTGGCTCAGCTTGCCGCACCGCTTTTGCCAGATAAGCGTTTTGTGGAACTGATAGCTGGTTTTAGCAATCTTCCCCCTGGAGCGAAGCAAGACTTTAGGGCTGCGATTTCTTTGATGTGCGTAGACCTTGAAGTCTTTATTGCGCGGGCTCCCACATTTTCATCTGCTTCAGCTTTGTGTGTCAGCACTCAACAAGGTGAGCCTTCCAATGACTGAAAACAATATGCAATTAGCGACATTCGCCGCAGGCTGTTTCTGGGGCGTTGAGAAGATCTTTGGCGAGCTGCCCGGAGTACTGCAGACACGTGTCGGGTATATCGGTGGCCATAGGCCCAATCCCAGCTACGAAAGTATTTGCACAGGAACTACTGGCCATGCGGAGGCAATTGAGTTAGAATTCGATCCTGAGCAGATCAGCTATGCGGCCCTTGTGGCATTTTTCTTCATGCATCATGACTCGACGACGCCGGACCGACAAGGCAATGATGTCGGGACACAATACCGCTCAGCAATTTTTTATCACACAGACGCACAACGCATTGTCGCTGAAAAAGCCATAGACATACTCAACGACGCGGGCGCGCTGGATGACCCAGTGGTGACAGAAGTCACAGCCGCTGAAACCTTTTATGCAGCTGAAGAGTATCACCAAAAATATTTGCAGAAGAATCCACACGGTTATTGCCATGTGAGCCGCCAGTCCGATCAGGTGGTGGCGGCATTGACTGAGTTTGCCAAACAGGGATAGGAGCCAGGAATGAAAATTGCGAATTGGATTGCCGCTGTCACTGTGGCAACTGTTGGCTATGCAGCCGCGGGTCCTTTTATCACGATCAATCACATTAAAGATGGGGTTGAGGCGCGTGATGCGAATAAGCTCGAGAAGCATATCGATTTTCCTGTGTTGCGTGAAAATGTTAAATTACAGCTGCAGAGTTATCTCTCGAAAGAGAAAGCTGTCGATGAAGAGTCCTTGTTAGGTTCACTCGCACGTGGTTTTATGTCACAAATGGCGGATGGTATGGTAGAGTCTTTCGTGACACCCACAGGATTGGCGGGTTTGATGGAGGGGCAGAGGCCTGATCAACAGCCATCAAAAGAAACACCCTCATCGGGTGGTGCAGTATCAGCGAATAGTGGCGATGATGAAAAAACACTGTTCAAAAACGCACGCTACACCTATGATAGCTTGCGTAAATTCTCGGCATGGGTAAAAGATGAGCAAGGCGATGAGATTCGTTTTGTGCTCACCCGAGAAGGTTTGTCGTGGAAACTCAGTAACATAACCCTTTAAAAAAAATGACTAATGTATTGATTGACTGTCCTTATTGTGGTGAAAGTGTTGAGATCGTGGTTGAAGAGCATGTGGGCGAACAGTCTTATGTAGAAGACTGCCAAGTGTGTTGCCGACCGATTAATATGAAAGTATTGCTTGTGCCTGGTGAAGAAGTTGAAGTTGAGGTACAAGGCGAAGACGACTGATGAAAGGGCTCTACACAGCCCTGGGTTTGTTGTGTGTGGGGTTGGCTGTGTTAGGTGTCGTTGTCCCTGGTTTGCCTACAACGCCGCTATTGCTTGTGGCGGCGTGGTTATTTGCTAAGTCCTCACCTCGGTTGCATCAGTGGTTGCTTAAGAATAAAGTCTTCGGTCCTATAATTCGCAATTGGCAAGAAACTCGCAGTATTCCTCGAACTGCCAAATACAGCTCGCTTGTGGTGGTGGGCTTGGTGGCCGTTTCTTCGGTGTTTTTTCTCCCGCATCCCTTGGCCAAGGTGGCTATTCTTCTGGTGTTGATCTGGCCAGTTACTTTTATTTATCGTATGACCGAAACAGAATCCCTGCCGCAAAAACCGCTTGATGTTGAAGTGTGCGCATGAGTGTTCCCATTGTGATGTGCTGGTCTGGCGGTAAAGACAGTGCCATGGCTTTGTGGAAGCTTCAGCAAGATCCGCAGTATGAAGTCAAAGCGCTCATGACGACAATCACCGAAGGTTATGAGCGCATCAGTATGCACGGTGTTCGTCGCACATTACTGCAACAACAAGCCGAATCGATAGGCCTTCCTTTAGATGAAGTGCTCATTCCTATCAAAGCGACCAATGAGCAATACGAAGCGGCAATGGAAAAACAGCTGCGAAAGTATCTCAAGCAGGGAATCAAGACCTTTGCTTTTGGAGACCTCTTTCTGGAAGACATTCGGGCCTATCGCGAAAAGCAATGCGCTCGGTTGGACCTTACGTCCTATTTTCCGATTTGGCAGTGGGATACCGCAGATCTGGCCAGGACTTTCATTGAAGAGGGGTTTAAAACCTATTTAGTGTGTGTCGACCCTAAGCAGTTGGACCCTAGGTTTTGCGGGCGTTTGTACGATGGTGGGCTGTTGGCTGAGTTTCCAGCAAAAGTCGATCCCTGTGGCGAGTATGGTGAATTTCATACCTTTGTGTTTGAGGGGCCCCTATTCCAACAGCCGATAGCGGTTGAGCGGGGAGAAGTGGTTGAGCGCGAGGGTTTTTGGTTCTGTGATTTGAGATAGACCTCTGTCTAGTTTTAAGCAATGATTTACGTGTCTTGTGCTATTGTCCAATAGAAACTTATCTGCTATTCTACTGTCTGCTTAAACGACCCTAAAAGACTCAATAAGGAGCATTAATGAGCAAGTTACTTTCGCATGAAATGAGCGTCGATCAACTCCGCAAAAAGATTGAAGAAGCCCGCAGGGGAAGACCCGATCAAGCAGAGATTGAAGAAGCTGAAGCTTTATTGCATGTGAAGATGCTTGAGCAAACCAATCAGCGCCTTGACGAAGTCAGTGTGACTTTGGAAATGTACGGTGCTAAATTGAATCGATTGACCCAGTCATTACGCGCTAATGTGAATACTAGTGAAGACTTGGCCAAAGCTCAGCGCCGTTATTCGCGTACCATGTTGGTGTTAACTGCAGTCATGATTTTTACGGTCGTCAGTGTTTTAGGCACCCAACAATTCAGTTCTACCGACACAGTCCAGGTTGCAGAAAATGCGGCTCCACAGATTGCGAGTAATCCGGCACCAGCGGCGCCTACAGAGTCTGTAACCATTGCCACTATCGCGGCAGAGCAGGCAGAATCCAATGAAACCACTGTAGCGTGGAAAGAAGCTTTCTCAACCTTGGGAGCAGGGTTAAGTGAGCGCTTGAGTGCTTTCAGTCAGCAAGTGAATGCTTTTTCTTTGGGCGTAGTTCAATCGGTTGCCGACTTTATCAAGCCAGAGCCTAAGGTGGCAACTCCTGTTGTGGCTGAACAGATTCAGCTTGTTTTTGAGGAGCCAACGGCACCAGAGGTCGTGGCTGCTCAGTCCGATGCTGTTGCTCCTGTAGCCTCTGAAGAGGTTGCGTCTGTAGAAAGTGTAAAGCTAAGCTCTGAGGCACAACCCATTGCAGACGCTGTGAAAAAGGTCTCCTCTACGGTGGCCAGCCTTCAAGAGCAATTCAGTTTTGGCATAAAACCTACTTCTGAATTACCCACAACCAACTCAACTGCGACAAAGCCAGTCAGTATGGTGACTGCTGAAGAAGCAGCAGCTGCTTTTGATGCAGCTTTTCAGGCAACGCAGACAGAGGCTGTCGTACAAGCTAATCAGGCGTTTGAATCTATTGAAGAAGCATTAAGTCAAGCGACCACCGTTACTGGTACCGAAGCCAATAACATTTCTTGGGATATTCCTGCCGAGATGAAAGAAAAGGCAACCCAGGATAAACAAGAAAAAATCCAACCGCAGGCCAAAGAAGTCCTGCCTCCGTTAATGGTTTTATCGGCCGATGGTCCTTATGTGCCAGCCCGTACTTCTGTTAACATCACTGAGTAGATTCATTTTTCCCATTCATGATTTTCGATGATCCATGTCATTGTTTTTCTTTTAAGACTTTGATAGCATGGCTCATCTAATGAATAACCCAGAAATGAAATCATGACATTTATTAAGTCTTCAATTGGTAAGAAGTTTTTGATGGCCATCACCGGGCTCGTTTTAGTGGGATTCGTGATGGGGCATTTGGCGGGTAATCTCTTCATTTTTGTAGGTCCTGAAGCATTAAATGCCTATGCTTTGAAGTTGCAGAAGTTAGGGCCGCTATTGTGGGTGATGCGCGGAGTGCTTTTGTTCTGCCTCGTTGTGCATATGGCGACCGCTATTCGATTAGTTATAGAAAACCGTAAAGCACGTCCTGTGCCTTATGCGGCTAATAATCACGGCAACACGACGGTTGCTGGACGCTCGATGGCTTTAACGGGAATGCTGGTTTTTGCATACATCGTCTTTCACCTCATGCATTTTACGCTGCGAGTCACTCATCCTGAGTTTGCCCACCTAAAAGATGCTTTAGGGCATCATGACGTTTACACCATGGTGGTGCTCGGCTTTCAAGACTGGGCAGTGAGCGGTGTGTACTTAGTCGCACTATTGTTACTGGCGCTACACTTAAATCACGGTGTTGGCAGTTTGGTACAGACCTTAGGCTTAAACAATGAGCGCACGATTGTTAAAGTGAAGCGTGCCGGCCAAGCCTTTTCTGTTTTGTTATTTATTGGTTACAGTTCTATCCCGGTTGCTGTGTTGATGGGATGGGTTACGTTGCCGGGGGTAAGCCAATGAGTGAATTCACACTCAATTCCAGAATTCCTGAGGGCCCGCTAGAGCAGAAGTGGGATCTTTATCGCAAGAACATGAAGCTCGTGAATCCTGCTAACCGCCGTAAATACAAAGTCATTATGGTCGGAACGGGATTGGCAGGGGGTGCTGCAGCGGCAACATTAGGCGAGCAGGGATACAATGTCGAATCTTTTTGTTATCAAGACAGTGCCCGTCGTGCCCACAGTATTGCCGCACAGGG
>JAJDCC010000126.1 GCA_029261015.1 Candidatus Omnitrophota bacterium
GCCAAACACTGGCACAACTATGAAGTGGCTTATCTACTTTTAGCCGGCCTAGCCACACCTTTAGTCGTCTCAGTACATACCATCGTCGGTTTTGACTTCGCAACATCCATCATTCCTGGGTGGCACACCACCATTTTCCCGCCTTACTTTGTCGCGGGGGCCATCTTCTCCGGTTTTGCTATGGTGATGACCCTGGCCATTCCTTTGCGAAAATTTTATGGATTAGAAGATTTCATCACCATGCGTCACTTGGACAATATGGCCAAGATTATTTTGGCCACGGGATTATTAGTCGCCTATGGATACACCACTGAAGTTTGGGTGGCTTGGTACAGTTCCAATACTTTTGAACAATTCATGGTGATGAACCGCTTTGTAGGCCCCTATGCTCCACACTATTGGGCATTGATTTTCTGTAATGTGGTTGTCCCTCAAGCATTATGGTCGCGTAGAGTGCGCTCTAATGTGCCGTTGCTTTTTGTCATCGCCATCATTGTGAATATTGGTATGTGGCTGGAAAGGTTCATCATTGTCGTTACCAGTTTGCACCGTGACTTTTTGCCTTCATCATGGGACATTTACACCCCTTCATTCTGGGATTGGTCCACATACATAGGCACCTTCGGGCTTTTCTTCACGTTGCTTTTGTTATTCATTCGCTTTATGCCGATGATCTCTATCTTTGAAATGCGCACCCTCATACCGCGCAAAGACAAGGGTTCTAAATAATGGCGCTCATTCGACACGAAAAATCACAAGTCCCTGTTTACGGTCTGCTTGCCGAATTTGATGGTCCTGAAAGCTTAATTGAAGCCGCAAAACGCGTACACGATCAGGGTTATCGTCAGATTGATGCTTACAGTCCTTTTCCTATCGAAGAATTGTCTGAAGCAACAGGACATCACCACAGTAAGCTGCCTTTGATTGTTTTAATTGGAGGTCTCTTGGGTTGTGTGGGTGGATTCAGCATGCAGTACTACGCTGCAGTCATTGCTTATCCTATCAACATCGGAGGCCGGCCTTTTAACAGTTGGCCGTCGTTCATCCCCATCACTTTCGAAACAACTATTTTGTGTGCAGCAGGTGCCGCTGTACTGGGTATGCTGGCCCTGAATGGACTGCCCATGCCTTATCATCCTTTGTTCAATGTTCCAGAATTCTCAGGCGCAAGTAGTGATCGGTTCTTTCTGTGCATAAAAGCTCGTGATAAACGATTTGAACTAGAACGAACACGCAGTTTTTTGGAACAGCTGGCCCCCACACAAATTCATGAGGTGCAGCCATGAAACAGATGCGTTGGCTCAGCGTCCTTTTGTTGGTCGCAGGTTGTCGGTTGGCCATGCATGACCAGCCAAAACATGAACCGCTAGAGAAAACTTCTGTATTTGAAGATGAGCGCGTCGCACGGCCTCTTGTTGAAGGGACAGTTCCGCGCGGACATCTTAATGCTGACACCGTGCTCCACACAGGTCGTGCTAACGGAGCCTTAGTGGACTACTACCCTTTTGAAATCGATCGTGAATGGTTGACTCGTGGCCAGCAACGCTATGATATCTACTGTTCAGTTTGTCACGGCAAAACAGGTGATGGATTAGGTATGGTCGTCCGTCGCGGATTTAAACAACCATCCTCTTTTCATGAAGAGCGTTTACTCAATATGCCAGCCGGTTATTTTGTGGACGTGATCAACCAAGGTTTTGGAGCCATGTATTCCTATAAAGACCGTGTAAAACCGGAAGACCGATGGGCTATTGCTGCCTATATCCAAACCTTACAACTGAGCCAAAACGCCACTATCGAAGATGTGCCACTGGCCATGCGCAAGGATCTTAAAACCGAATGACACCACAAACCCAAGCCACCACACAACTCGCTCAGCGCATCATTCAATGGAAAACACTGGCACGCACCGTGGGGATCATTACAGGAGCCCTTTCGCTTGTTTTGTGGATATACCGCCCACAAATTTTTTACCCAGCCTATTTGACGGGTTTTATCTATTGGATTCATTTCAGCTTAGGAGCATTAGCCATCTTAATGTTGAGTCACGTCACTGGCGGAAGTTGGGGAGTGGTCATTCGGCGTATTCTTGAAGCAATGTGCCTTGCCTTCCCTATATTAGCCGTGGCATTCATCCCTATTTTAGTTGGAATGCAAACTTATTTTCCTTGGGCCATTGCTGCTAATGTGGCCAATGACGCAGCCTTGCAACATAAAGCCCTTTACTTAAACATTCCTTTCTTTATTGGTCGTGCGATTTTTTATTTTGGGGTTTGGGCCTTACTGGCACATCGGCTCAGGACACTATCACTTGAAGAAGACCGTTTAAATCGAGATGAAGATTTGGAAAATCACTCGCGCAAGTTACAACGCTTGAGTGCTCCGGGATTGATTGTCTTTGGCCTCACCGTCACCTTTGCATCCGTAGATTGGATCATGTCCTTAGAGCCCCATTGGTTCTCAACCGCTTTTGGGCTCCTGTTTATGGGAGGATGTGGTGCCGGTGTGTTTGCGCTGTCTATTTTGCTATTAGGACGTATGCTGAAGCACCGTCCCTTTTTGATGAACATCAAAGCCGATCATTTGCATGACTTAGGCAAATTTTTATTGGCATTTGTGATGCTTTGGGCTTATCTGGCGTTTTCTCAATTTTTAATCATCTGGTCAGGCAACTTACCTGAAGAAACCCCTTGGTATTTACATCGCCAATCTCATGGCTGGCAGTGGATTGCTTTGTTATTGATTGGTTTTCACTTTTTAACCCCGCTCATGGTGCTTTTGTCACGCAAAGTCAAACGACAGAGACAACCCTTAATGTTCGTAGCTTCAGGGCTGCTGATCATGCGCTATTTAGATCTTTACTGGCACATTATGCCTAATTTTAAGACACACGGGCTTTATCATGTATTGAGTGTTATTCCTTTGGTAGCAATTGGCAGCTGGTGGGCGTGGAAAGTAATGAGTCAACTGCAACAAGCACCTTTGCTTCCTAAAAACATGAAGAGTGCCTCATGAGCCAAAAAACTCCAAATAAAAAACAGATTGTGAAGCAATTGACCGACGTCAATACCCCCTTAGTGCTTAAAGCTGGAGGAGCTATCGGCGTACTGATTGTTGCGACCTTAGCTTTCTTAGTTTTATTTGAACGGCTATTGCCCCTTGCTGTGCCGGATTCAAGCGAAACATTGTCCGAACAAACGATCGAAAATAACAGTCACTATTCACGCATGAGTTTAGATCAACTTCAGGAACTCAATCGACTCAAACTCCACCATTATGGTTGGGTAGACCGCCAAGAAGGCGTGGTGCGCATACCTATTGATCAAGCCATGAATGTGATGTTGGACCGTGGTTTTCCGACAAGAGATCGATTAGCCCCTCCCACCCTGGCTCAAGATATGGCCGTTCCAGGAGACGTTTTATGAGTTCACGTTTTGGTCTGATCGGGATACTCCTGATGTTCACTTGCGCGCCTTGTTTTGCACAAACACAAGACAGTGTGCTTGAGCAAATTCAATTCAATCAAAAACTGAATGCTTCAAATCCGCTAGACAGTCGCTTTATCGATGAAAGCGGACAACCTGTCACGCTAAAGACCTACTTTCAAGATAAACCTGTACTGCTGGCCATGGTTTACTACGAGTGCCCGATGTTGTGCACCCTAGTCATCAATGGCATTCTGCGCACACTCAACGCAACGCCTTTAACCGTGGGTAAAGATTTTGATGTTGTTTTTATCAGTATTGATCCAGATGAAACCCCTGATCTAGCTCAGGCTAAGAAAGACAGTGTCATGGGAGGCTATGCGCATGTTTCCCACCCCGAAGGCTGGCATCTGCTAACAGGAACACGTGAAAACATTGATGCCGTTGCTGATGCGATAGGTTTTGAGTATGTTTATGATGCTCAAATGGATCAATATGCCCATGCCAGTGGGTTTACTGTCAACACCCCCGCCGGTAAAGTATCTCGCTACTTTTTCGGAATCGAATTTTCATCTCGCGATTTGCGTCTGGCATTGGTTGAAAGTTCTCAGGGAAAAATTGGCAGCATTATTGATCAGGTTCTATTATTCTGTTATCACTACAATCCGATGACAGGAAAGTATGGGCTTGCCATCAACAGAATTATTCGCGTTGTGGGTTCTGCTACAGCAATAGGTTTATTTGGTTTAATCGGATGGTTTTTATCTCAAGAACGTAAAAGACTAGGCATGAATCACTGATGAATTCAAAGTTTCCTTTATTTCCAGAGGCAGCCTCGAGCTTTGCCCATCATGTCGATACGCTCTATTTCTTCTTAATTGCATTGAGTGTATTTTTCTCCGTATTGATATTTGGGTTGGTCCTCTTTTTTGCTTTCCGCTACAAACGAAAACCCAATGCTGAGGACCCCAAGCCCATGTTGGGTGATCTGCGGCTAGAGCTCACATGGTCCATTATTCCGCTATTGATCACCATGGTCATTTTTGTTTGGGGCGGATTACTCTACTATCACCAGCTCACGCCACCTGCCAATGCACAAGAAATTTTCGGTATCGGCAAACAATGGATGTGGAAGTTCTATCACCCTGAAGGCCGAAACGAAATCAATGAATTGCATGTGCCTGTGGGACGTCCCACTAAGGTTATCCTGACATCAGAAGATGTGTTGCACGATCTTTTCATTCCTGCCTTTCGTACCAAAATGGATGTGTTACCAGGACGTTACACCCAAATCTGGTTTACCCCAACCAAAACGGGAACGTATCATTTGTTCTGCGCCGAATATTGTGGGACCAAGCATGCTGATATGAAAGGGACAGTGACAGTGATGTCCCCCTTGGAATATCAAGGCTGGCTCAATGGTGAATTGGGTCAGGACCGTATGGACAAAACCGGCAAAGAACTGTTCAAACAGTTTGCCTGCCAAACATGTCACCAAGATCAATCGCTTTCGCGAGGCCCTAGTCTAACTGGTGTCTATGACAGCATGGTTTTATTGAACAATGGCAAAACCGTGAAAGCGGATGCAGATTATTTACGGGAATCCATTTTGAAACCTAAAGCAAAAATTGTACAAGGTTATGACGCAATTATGCCGACCTATAAAGGTCAAATTTCTGAAGAACAGTTAATTCAGATTATTGAATACATCAAGTCCTTGAAGGAACCCCAAAAGGAAGTGAATTAATGACACGCCTTCAACGCAAACATTACATCAACAATGGTTACGGCGCCCTATCGTGGTTCTTGACTTTAGATCACAAACGTATTGCCCTGCTGTATCTCATTACGGCAACACTCTTCTTTGCTTTGGGCGGAGCCTTTGCGATTGCGATTCGATTAGAATTGCTGACACCTGCGGGTGATATGGTTCAATCCGAAACTTACAATAAAATGTTCACCATGCACGGCATCATTATGGTGTTTTTCTTTTTGATTCCAGCGATTCCCGCCGTATTAGGCAACTTTTTGCTCCCTATTATGATTGGGGCACGGGATATGGCCTTTCCAAAACTGAACCTAGCCAGTTGGTATATTTATATGCTAGGAGGCCTCTTCACCTTTGTGGCTATGGCATTAGGCGGTGTGGACACTGGTTGGACCTTCTACACACCTTATTCAAGCACATACGCTAATTCACAAGTGATTATCACTGCACTGGGTGTCTTTATCACAGGGTTTTCCTCTATTTTAACAGGACTGAACTTCTTGGTGACCATTCATACCATGCGCGCACCAGGCATGAGTTGGTTCAGACTGCCCCTATTCGTTTGGGCGCATTATGCAGCCTCTTTGATTATGGTTTTAGGCACACCCGTTGTTTCTATCACGATTATCTTGGTGGCCCTTGAAAGATTGTTTCATCTAGGTATTTTTGACCCAGCTTTAGGTGGCGACCCGATTCTTTTTCAGCATCTTTTCTGGTTTTATTCACACCCTGCGGTTTACATCATGATTCTGCCAGCCATGGGTGTGATGAGCGAACTGATCGCAACCTTCTCACGCAAGCGGATTTTTGGCTACAGCTTTGTCGCCAGTTCCAGTTTGGCCATCGCTGTTCTGGGTTTTCTTGTCTGGGGACATCACATGTTTGTCAGTGGACAATCCATGTATGCCGGCTTGGTCTTCTCAATTTTAAGTTTTCTGGTCGCCATTCCTTCAGCCATCAAAGTATTTAACTGGCTCGCCACACTGTTTCGCGGTTCCATCAGCCTACAAACACCGATGATCTATGCATTCGGTTTTATTGGACTGTTTACCATTGGTGGTTTGACAGGCCTCTTTTTGGCGTGTCTGGCCGTTGATGTCCACGTGCATGACACCTATTTTATCGTGGCCCACTTCCACTACATCATGGTGGGCGGTGTAATCATGGCCTATCTAGGTGGCATCCATTACTGGTGGCCTAAGATTACAGGGCGCATGTATCCTGAATGGTGGGGTAAATTCTCTGCAGTCGTCATCTTTATCGGTTTTAATCTCACCTTTCTTCCTCAGTTTGTTGTCGGGTATTTAGGTATGCCCCGTCGTTATCATTTTTATCCCGAAGAATTTCAGATTCTGAATGTGCTTTCGACTGCAGGAGCCTCCATCTTAGGTATTGGCTATATGATTCCTTTGTTCTACCTGGTCTGGTCTTTGCGCTATGGCAAAGTAGCTGGACCTAATCCGTGGAATGCAAAGGGGCTTGAATGGACGATCCCATCCCCACCTCCGACAGAAAATTTTGATGGGACTCCTGAAGTCACTGAAGAAGCCTACAACTATGGGACAAACCACGCATAAACATGAGTACGCACACACACGCACATCAATTTGACACGCCTCAACAGCAGCATCAGGCAACACGCTTAGGTATGTGGGCTTTTTTGATCACTGAGGTCATGTTATTTTCGGGTATGTTTGTCGCTTATATTCTTTACCGCACTTGGTATCCAGAAGCCTTCATCGAAGGGTCAAGTCACTTAGATGTCATGCTAGGAACGATCAATACCCTAGTATTGATTTCAAGTAGCTTCACGATGGTCTTAGCCGTTCACGCAGCTGCTGAGGGTAAAAAGCAAGCGATCCAAAAAAATTTGGTACTGACCTTAGTTCTTGGGCTAGTTTTCTTAGGCATCAAAGCCGTGGAGTACAGCCATAAATTTCATGACCATTTAGTCCCTGGCCCCAACTTCGCTCATGAAGGCATTCATGGAGGGCATCTACAACTATTCTATTCGCTTTATTTTGCCATGACAGGCACCCATGCTTTTCACATGATTATCGGTATGGGACTCTTAGTGTATTTGTTTATCCGTGCCGGAAAAGGGGCTTTTAACAAAGACCATACGGCCGTTGAGCTTGTTGGCCTATATTGGCACTTTGTGGACTTGGTATGGATTTTCCTATTTCCATTACTTTATTTATTGGGACGACACTTATGAGCACTGATCACGAATCCCCTCTTAAATTGTATGCCACTATTTTTGGTGTTTTATTAGGTCTCACAGGATTGACTGTGGCCGTTGCCTATTTGGATTTAGGCCCATTGAATACTTTAGTCGCTTTAGGGATTGCCTCCACAAAAGCGATTCTAGTCATGTTTTATTTCATGCACCTCAAAGGTTCTGATAAGACAATTCAGGT
This sequence comes from Candidatus Omnitrophota bacterium, assembly GCA_029261015.1. Lineage (GTDB taxonomy): Bacteria > Omnitrophota > Gorgyraeia > Aquiviventales > Aquiviventaceae > JAJDCC01. The sequence continues at coordinate 7,614 of JAJDCC010000126.1, forward strand.
TTTTGCGAGTGCGGGATTTGCCTGGCTTGCACTGTTTGTCGTGATATTTTTAGCAGATATCTATACACGCACACCAATTCACCTTCCCTAGTCGGTTCATTTTTGTTTATACTGAGCACATGAAAAAACTGTTTGTGGCGCTGAGTATTGCGTGGGTGATAGCTAATCCCGTCCACGCTGAAAATCTTGTTCGCGAACCCCAGGTGGCCGGCCAATTTTACCCCAGTGACAGTCAGGCCTTATCCCAATGGCTCAAGACATCCCTCAGTAAGCTTAATGCTCAGAATAAATCCCAAAAACCCAGAATATTGGTGGCCCCGCATGCTGGGTATCGTTACTCAGGAACAATAGCAGCGAAAGCCTTCAAAGAGGTTCAGAATAAACCTTATGAAGCTGTTTTTGTGATTGGCTTCACTCACCGCCAACCGTTTGCAGGTGCCTCTGTCGATACGGCTACTCACTATAAAACCCCCATGGGTTTAGTGGAAATAGACACAGACCTGGTGCAGAAACTCTCCAAAGAAGGGCTGATACACGAACACACAGCCCACGTAAGTGCAGAACACTCTATAGAGGTCCTATTGCCGTTTATTCAATACACACTCCCCAATACCCCTATCGTACCGATATTAATGGGGAACGCATCTCAATCCAATGCAAAGAATCTAGCAAACATACTTTCGAAGTTGGCTGCAAAAGGAGATTACTTATTCGTCTTCAGCACAGACCTCTCGCACTATCACCCTTATGTATCTGCTCAAAAAATTGATGAGCTTACGATCAAAACCCTTATGCAGGAAACCCCACAGGCTTTAGCCCAGAGTTTTCTGAATCAGAAAATAGAAGCCTGCGGTCAAGGCCCCCTAATGACAGCTTCTTTTCTGGCACAATCACTGAATTATCTCAAGGCGCATCAACTAGCCTATGCCAATTCAGGTGATGTTGCTGGAGGAGATAAAAATCGAGTCGTAGGTTATGGGTCTCTTGCTTTTTATGAAAGAGATACCGCTTCTGAAACACCCTTGATTTCACAGATGTCAGGAAGGTATTTAGTCGAATTAGCACGTCACACGATTGAAAAACATTTTGACCCGACAATCCCTAACTTAGGGCAAAATAGCAGCGACTACCCAGATTTAAAAAGCAAGCAAGGCGCGTTTGTCACTCTGCGCAAAGGTGGACTACTGTGCGGTTGTATTGGGCACATCACTACAAACAAGCCTTTGACTGATACCATCCCTAGAGTAGCGCTTCAAGCCGCATTCAATGACCCAAGATTTCCACCTCTGAGGACTGAAGAAGTGAAAAATATTCACATTGAGGTATCTGTATTGAGCCCGTCCAAAAGAATTGCAGCTCACTCAGACATCGTGGCTGGACGCGATGGCGTTATTCTTGAGTACCAAAACAAACGGGGTGTTTTTCTACCTCAAGTCTGGGAATCAACCG
>JAJDCC010000127.1 GCA_029261015.1 Candidatus Omnitrophota bacterium
CTGCCAAATGTTATGATCTTGAGGTTTGGGCGCCAGGGGCGAATGCTTTCTTAGAAGTGTCTAGCTGCAGTAATTTTGAAGGTTTTCAGGCAAGGCGTGCGCAGATTAGGTACCGTTCGGCAGAAACGAAAAAAGTACAACCCGTACACACATTAAATGGTTCCGGTTTGGCTTTGGCGCGGTGTGTGATTGCTCTATTGGAAACACATCAAACCGAAGATGGGCATGTGATGATTCCAGAGGTTTTACGTCCTTATTTGGGAGGCCAAGAGCGACTATGATAAAACACTTCTTTGCACGGTTGGTGAAGTGTTTGATGGTTGTTTTAATGTTGCCGTTGTTGATTGGGGTTGTTTCTGGTGCCGCATATCGTTTAGAAGGGATTTCGTTTGCGGACATTACGGGCTATCGCTGGGTGATTTGGGGTTTTTTGACATACGTAGGTGTGCATTTAATTTTGTTTAGGCCGTATTGGTTGTTTTCGTTCAGCCACAAAATTTTTAGTACTTTGGCTGTGTGGTTATTTGGTGGCCAGGTAGCTAGCGTTGAAGACGAAGGCCGATCTCGTTCGCGCATGAATACAGCAGATGGGGACGGTTCTCCTTTAGTGGCGTTCAGTCCGTACATCGTTCCTTTTTACACATTGGCAGTTTGTTTTGGTGCTGTGTTGCTCCGTAAGTGGAAAGACATTACAGCGTGGTCTCCGGTTGTATTATTTTTAGTGGGATTAACGTTGGCTTTTCATTGGCTGATGACGGCGGATGAGTTGCAAGAGCAGCGCGATCGTTGGCATATCGAAACATATTTGTTAGCGATCAGTATGGTTTTTTTGATCACACTAGGGATTTCTGGCTGGGGTTTACAGCTAGCGGTTCCAGAATTTTCATTCACTGAAGCATTGCAGGATGGTTTTTTGAGGACGCGGGCTTTGTATGCGTTCGCATCCGGTAATCCCTCAGTGGAATAGTATTACAGTTTTTGGAGGAGTGCCAGAGCGGTCGAATGGGGCAGTCTTGAAAACTGTTGAGGGTGCAAGCTCTCCGTGGGTTCGAATCCTACCTCCTCCGTTGTTCGATGGCCTCCTAGATATGCCTCGTGTTCATATACGAAACTTAGGGCTTTAGCCCTTTAGTTGAGTTATCCCCTTGGGGGACAGACTCCTTTGGCGTAATTGCGCTGAGTCATATCTAGAAAGTCATCACACTAGAGTTAAATACATAATTGGAAAGCGCTTGGGAGAGGTGGCTCGAGTGGTTTAAGGCGCTGGTCTCGAAAACCGGTGGGGTTGAAAGGCCCTCGTGGGTTCGAATCCCACCCTCTCCGTGGATCTGTTATAATGTGCAACCCTTTTGGGAGAGGTGTCTGAGTCTGGTCGAAAGAGCACGATTGGAAATCGTGTAGGCGGTCACAAGCTGTCTCGTGGGTTCGAATCCCACCCTCTCCGTGGTTTACAGTTAGAAACCCTCTGGGTTGTTATTCGTAGGGGCATTTGTTACACTATCTGCCTCTACCCAGCAGTTGTCCCAACTCCGCGCGGGGCTTTTTTGATGCTGGGTATTATGATATTTGTGCGCTCGTAGCTCAATTGGATAGAGCATCAGCTTGCGGAGCTGGAGGTTCCGCGTTCGAGCCGCGGCGAGCGCGCTCTTTTGTTGTGATGATGACTTAAGGGTGTTTGAATGGCGAATAAAGCCGATGAAACGTATATGCGCGAAGCCCTTAAAGAAGCCGAACGGGCATTGAATTCTAAGGATACGCCCGTAGGTGCTGTCATTGTTCATGGTGGAAAAATTATTGCTCGAGCGCATCATCAAGTGCGTCTTTTAAAAGATCCAACGGCGCACGCTACGATCATTGCCATTACACAGGCAGCAAGCACGCTTCAGTCCGATAATCTGGACGGGGCGTGCATTTATGTCACTAAAGAGCCTTCGGCCATGAGTATTGGCGCAGTGCTATTAAGTGGAGCCTCACGATTGGTTTACGGTGCCGAAGATAGAAAAGCGGGTGCTTGTGGGTCGGTTGTGGATCTGCCAGGCAATGAACGACTGAATCGCAAGATGGTGGTTGTTCGCGATGTGCTCGCTGCTGATTGTTATACTTTGTTACGGAAATCTTCGTCTGGTGGCCCAGCAGCATTTATTTAAAAGCTGAGGTTTTCGTTTTTTGATTTTCTGGAGAGGTGGCAGAGTTGGTCGATTGCAGCTCACTGCTAATGAGTTGAAGGGCCACAAGTCCTTCCGTGGGTTCGAATCCCACCCTCTCCGTGGCTCGACGATTATCCATGGGCACTTCGCGCAACTGCGCCGAAGCTCCCATGGACAATCCTTTCGCTGAGGCTCCCACAATTTGGGGCCAAGAAACCGTCAATCAATCCGAGGGGTGTTATGGGTTTCTTTTCTGATTTAAGTGCTGCTTTGTATGATTTCAAAGCCCTATCGCACGAACTTTCCAAACGCAGTGGTGCCCGAGTGCTCACAACACTCAGCGTTATTGCGTGTATCATCGGGGTGGTTTCTGGTTTGTGGTACGCAGCTGCCTTTGGTGATTTGGCGCAAGCCATAGTGTCCAAAGGGCGCTTTCTTCTGCCGGAAGTCGTCATCTCTAATGGCACACTTTCCTCCCCAGTGGATCAACCGTATGTGATCACATCTGAAGATGTGAATCCTGAAATTTTTACAGATGTTGCTGCTGTGGTCCGTAAAAGATTTCACCAAGGCTCTCAAGATGAAATCGAAGATACCGTAGGATTTTATGTGCAGAGCAACCCGCAATCGTTTATTTTTATCGTAGACACAACAGGCACTTATCAAGAGCAAATTGACCTTAACGATTATTCGGTGTCTATTGTGGTGGATTCCAAAAAAGCCCGCCTTGAGTCAGGGGGTGGTAGTGATGTGCAAGAATACTCATTTGCAGAACTCGCGGCATACCCTAATTTAGCCATCACTCCAGAAACGATTAACCCCGCAGTAGTGCGTGAAAAAACTAAAAGCGCCTTAATGGGGTGGTTGCCTCTTTTGTTTGTTGTCATGAGTTTTCTCAGGTATGGATTGTTATCCCTTATTGGATCGGCTGTGAGTTTTGTTGTTGGGATTATGATGAAAAGGGATTGGTCCTATGCGCAGGCGTATAAATTGTCCGTTTACGCGCTTGTCCCTCTCATGATCCTCGACATCATTGGTGTGGTTTGGTTTGCTTGGCCAATGGGGATCCCCCTGATTTTTTATGCATTTTATGTCATCTTGCCTCTTTTAAATTTACCAAAACAAGAACAGAAAGCGCAGTAGGTATTCAGTATGGCTACATACATTCCTTTAGCACGTAAATACCGGCCACAAGATTTTGATCAACTTATTGGGCAGGACCATGTCAGCAGTACCCTCAAGCGAGCCATTGAACAAGAACGTGTAGCGCAGGCTTATTTGTTTACAGGCGTTCGCGGTGTAGGCAAAACGTCTGCTGCGCGTATTTTAGCTAAAGCTTTAAATTGCGAAAAAGGCCCAACGCCTACTCCGTGTAATGAATGCACGAACTGTCAGCAAGTGACCTCGGGCCACAATATGGATGTGACCGAAATTGATGGTGCGTCTAATCGCGGTATCGATGAAATTCGAAGTTTGCGCGAGACCCTTGCCTATGCCCCAACCAATGCGCGGTATCATGTGCACATTATTGATGAAGTCCACATGCTTACAACAGAAGCGTTCAATGCGTTACTGAAAACTTTAGAAGAACCGCCTGAGCATGTGAAGTTTGTTTTCGCTACCACCGAGCCTCGTAAAGTTCCCGCAACCATCCTATCGCGGTGTCAGCGTTTTGATTTTCGCCGCATCGAATTAAAAACGATGGTGGCACACCTGAAAACCTTAGCCGAAGCTGAAAACATTCAAATTGATGAAGCCGCTTTATACGCAATAGCCCGATCGGCTGATGGCAGTTTGCGTGATGCAGAAGTGGTGCTTGACCAATTAGGCAGTTATGTCGAGGGCACGGTCACTGAAAACGATGTTATTGAATTATTAGGCGCACTAGGGGCCGATGCTTTATTTGATTTGATGCACGCGATCTTAACCAAAGATGCAGCGGCAACATTCAAACTTTTGATGCAACAAAAAGATCAGGGCAAAGAAGCCGCAGAAATTCTAAGTAATCTGCTAAGGCATGTGCGCAACTTAATGGTACTGGCGGCGCTAGAAGGCAGTTCAGGGCAGGCAACGTTATCAGAACAATTGATTGATGAGCCCGCAGAGCGCATTGCACGGCTTCAAGAGCAAACCAAAACAGTCACCACTCAAGAGCTGCTCATGTTTTTGCAGATGCTCAACGGTTCCTACGAATTGATTCGTCGCAGTGCTATGTCTTGGTTGGTTTTAGAATTAGTGTTGATTCAAATTGCAACACGCGGCGATTGGGACTCCTTAGAGGCGTTAATTCAAAAAGCCTCAACAATAAGTGCCGAAGCAAAGCCGCAACAGGCCGCGCAGCCTGCACCTATTACCAGAAAAGTTGAAGCGCCTAAGCCTGCGCCCAAAGTGGCTCCAGCCACTCGCGTACAGCCCTCAAAATTTGAGATCACACAATCTATCCCATCACCTACGGTTCAAGAGGTGTCGGAGGAGCCTGTTAAACAAAAGCCAGCACCCCCTGAGCCTAAAATAAAACCGGTGTTAGTGGTGGATCCTAATCGCAACATCTCAGCCCAAGTTCAAGAAGCGCTTGATGATGTGTATGTGAACTGGCCTGAGTTCTTAGAAAAACTAGGCGGCATGAAAATGTCTTTAGCCGCGTATTTAACAGATTCTAGACCCATTGATTTGGATGGAAAAAAACTGACCATAGGATTAACCGGCGCAGCGCTCCAGGCCGAAGTCTTATCCACTCGTGAAAACCGTGTGTTGGTTTCTCAGGTGTTGGCTGAAGTATCGAAACAATCTTTTGTGATCGAATTTGCAACGATTGGCGGCCCCAAAAAAGAAGTTGAGAAAAGTGACGTCGTCGTAGATGATTCCAAACCGGCATTGGTTCAGGATATTGTTAAGTTGTTTAATGCAACCGTGGTGGAGTAGCGTATCATGACAACTTACGCCCAATCTCTAGTCCGTTTATTAGAATCCTTAGAGCGTTTGCCGGGTATCGGCCCACGATCCGCAGAGCGCATTGGTTTTCATTTATTGCGCGTACCCAAAGAGCAAGTAGCCGAATTGGCGCAGTCCATGCTGGACTGCAAAGAACTGCTCAGTTTTTGCCAAGTGTGTTTTAACCTAAGTGATCGTCCTCGGTGCCGCATTTGCGAAGACACCTCGCGCGATGCTTCTATTTTGTGTGTTGTTGAAGAGCCCAAAGATGTGTTGGCGATCGAAAAAACGGGCACCTTTAACGGCTACTACCATGTGTTATTAGGGGCCATAGCTCCTCTAGATGGCATTGGTCCTGAACTGCTCAAGATTGATGAGTTGCTTAGGCGTTGCGAACGCGCCGAAGTGGAAGAAGTCATTCTAGCCACAGATGTCGATAAAGATGGCGAAACAACTGCCTCCTACCTCACAAAACTCCTGCGTGAAAAAGGCATACGTGTTTCACGAATTGCATCGGGCATTCCTGTTGGATCGCATTTAGAGTACGCAGACCAGGCTACGTTATCGCGCGCGCTTGAAGGGCGTCGCCAACTCTAACGGCAACCCTGCTTTTATTTCCGCTTCAAGTATCACCCTATTTAGCCGCTTTTATTTTTCTCTTATAGATCAGGTATCCTTTAATCTAACACGCCGTGTGTCCTCATAATGGGAGGCTAGGATGCAAATCGAGCAACGACAATGGACGCAAGAGCATCAGTGGATGCCTGCGCAATCTCAACTATTCGCTGAAGCACAGTTGGTGCTTACCTTCGGCGGTACCGCTGCACTGTCTCGCCAAACACTTTTTTCTGAACTCAAAGAAGCTTATCCTCAAGCATGTATTGTTGGGTGTTCTACTGCCGGTGAAATCATTAAAACCGAAGTTCATGATGACTCCGTAGTCACCACAGCCATTGCATTCGACAAAACAAAAATCCAATCAGCATCCGTAGCCGTTGAAGCAGGAAAAACGTCAAACGATTTGGGCGCAGCATTAGCGAAGCAGTTACCCACAGCAGACCTAAAGCATGTGTTTGTCCTCTCCGATGGTTTAAACGTCAATGGCAGTGATCTGGTCAATGGAATGATGTCCGTCTTGCCTCAGGGTGTGGCTGTAACCGGGGGGCTATCCGGTGATGGTTCCAATTTCAAAAAGACGGTTGTGATCTTAAATGGACCCGCCAAAGATAAACAAGTCGTTGCTGTAGGTTTTTACGGAAACAGTTTGCAGGTGGGTTTTGGTTCCTTGGGCGGTTGGGATCCGTTTGGCCCAGATCGGTTGGTCACCAAATCCAAAGGCAATGTGCTTTATGAATTAGATGGCAAGCCTGCACTGGCACTGTACAAAGAATACTTAGGTGAACATGCTCAAGGTTTACCTTCTACGGCGTTACTTTTTCCGCTCAGTATTCGGTGTGAAGATCAAAGAGAATTCGTGCGCACCGTTTTGTCCGTCAATGAAGAAGACCAAAGCATGACCTTTGCAGGGGATATTCCGGAGAAGTCTTATTCCCGCCTCATGAAAGCCAATTTCGATCGACTGATTGATGGCGCTGAAGGAGCGGCTAAGACAAGTTACAGAGCGTTAGGTGAGCAAGGATCAGAGCTTGCCATACTCATCAGCTGCGTAGGCCGCAAACTGGTGCTCAAGCAAAGGACTGAAGAAGAAGTAGAAGCAGTGCAAGAGGTTCTCGGTCGTCAAACAGTGCTGACAGGGTTTTACTCTTATGGCGAAATCTGCCCAGTGGCCCCTAATGCCAGTTGCGAACTGCACAACCAAACCATGACCATCACGAGCTTTAAAGAAATCTAAATGCATAAATTACTAGAACGTCAACTGCGCCGGTGTCTGGGAAGCTCTTCAACAGAGGGGCTGCCTGAAAACCTTAAACAGTTATTCGACAAAATAGACAAAGCGTATGTGCAGGCTGATGAAGATCGATTGCTTACAGAAAGAGCCTTGGAGATCACCTCTACAGAACTGACCGAGCAAAACAGAGAACTGCAGCGGCTTGCTGCCTTCCCAGAGAAACACCCTAATCCTATCCTTGAAATTAACGCAGACAAAGAAATTGTTTATGTGAATCCTGCAGGATTGGCTTTATTCCCAACCATTTTGAAAGAAGGGATTCATCACCCCTTACTTGAATCATCCCCTATTCATGCAGTGATCACCGCAGAGGACAAAGACTCTTATGCTTCTGCGGTATACGACATGGTGCTCAAGGGTAGGGTGTATGCACTAGATTTTATCTATCTAGCGGATATCAAAAAAACGCATATCTATGTGCGTGATGTGACCGTGCAAAACAAAACTCAATTAGAACTTCAAGTCGCTCACGAAGAATTAAAACAATCCCACAAAGAACTGGTGCAAGCCCAGATGCAAGTCATCCAGGCAGCAAAATTAGAATCCCTAGGGCGCTTAGCTGCCGGTGTGGCGCATGAAGTTAAAAACCCCTTGGCTATTTTGCGATTAGGCATCGATTTTATTATGAACAACATAGTGTCGGATGATGAAGACCTAGAGCTTGTCCTGGTGGATATGAAAGAGGCTATTCTCCGTGCAGACAAAGTCATTTTTGGTTTATTAGATTTCTCTGCGCACCGAGACCTTAAGTCCGAGCCCCTGCAAATCAATCAACTACTAGAAGAGTCGATCCATTTTGTAAAACACGAATTTCAAAAAGCCAAAATCATGCTCGGTTGCGATTTTACTGTCGGGCTTCCCGATCTCATGTTAGATGACCAAAAAATTCAGCAGGTCTTCGTTAACCTCTTTATCAATTCAGTGCACGCTATGGGGGAAGGGGGGCAACTTAAGGTCCTGTCTTATATCAAAGACACTCAAACATTAGATGCACAAGAGCCCAAGGTTGGCGGGGACAAGTGTGTGATTGTTGAGGTCAACGACACCGGCCCAGGTTTTGAGTCTGTAGACCGTGTGTTTGACCCTTTTTACACCACTAAGCCGCATGGCGAAGGGACGGGCTTAGGCATGAGTACGGTTAAAAAGATCCTCGAGCTGCACGGGGCCCATATCCATATTAGAAACTTGTCCACTGAAGGGGCGCAGGTCAAAATTTATTTCCCCATTCCAGGT
>JAJDCC010000128.1 GCA_029261015.1 Candidatus Omnitrophota bacterium
TATCACCTAGGTATTGGCCCCAGCGGCTTCCAATTCATCAAGCACTTGCTCAATCAATTTTTGGTCCGCCTTTTCATCAAGCTTCTGTTTCAAAATGCGCTCCAAAGCCGCAATGGTCATATCGGCAACTTGATTCCTCAAAGTCACTCGGGCTTTCGCCAATTCCATCACCACCGCTTCCTCAGACTTCTTCAAAATAGACTGAGCCTGTTGGCGCGCTTCTTCTTGGATCTGCATTGCCTTTTGCTTGCCATCGCTGGTCGACTGCTGAATGTTGGCACGCGCTTCCTCATCAATCTTAGCGAGGCGCACGGTCAATTCTTCTTGCAGCTTGTGCATGTCATCACGCGCTTGTTCTGCCTTGCGAAGATCTTCTGCAATCTTCGCACGCCGCGCATCGAGCATGTTCAACAATCCAGGCCAGGCAAATTTTCTGAGCACCAAAAAGAGAAGCAGAAAACTTATTGCTTGGGATATGATCTGTTGGAGATCAGTCTCTAACATTAGTGTCCAATCTTACCCTGCAAAATAAAGGCCAACACAAGCACATAAATCGTCAACGCTTCAATCAAAGCACAACCAATGATCATAGCGGTCTGAATACGTGCACCGGCTTCTGGCTGACGGGCAATGGCTTCCATTGCGGCCGAAACGGCTTTACCTAAACCAAAAGCTGAAGCGGTTGCTGCCAACCCTAATGCTAAAGGTACGGTGATTGCTAATAGTGCGCTGTAACTCATGGCTGAATTTGCTACCACGGGATCCATTTATCCTCCTCTTTCTTCTTTCAATGTTGTGGATGCCTATTCCACGTTGTTAAAAATCAGTGGTGTTCGGACGCCGACGCCAGTGAAATATACACTGCCGTCAACAAACTGAACACCAAAGCTTGTACGGTACTGAAAATCAAAATGAGCGGTACGATGAAAAATTGAATGGGAATCGGTAAAAACCACGGCAAAGACATCGCGCCCGCCAATAAAATACCCAAACCTAAAATCACAGCAAGTAAAACATCTTCTGCAAAAATGTTGAAACACAAACGCAAACACAAACTAGCGGGTTTAATGATTTCACCCAGCAAGTGCAGCGGAAACATGATGATCGCCAAAATCCAGCCCACTAAATCACGAGGCTCTCCAGCTAAGTGATGCAAATAATGAAGCACCCCTTGCTCACTGATCGCAATGTACTGCACATACAAAAACACCACCAAGGCTAAACCCAAGGTGGTATCGATATAGGCTGTGGGAGATTTTAATCCAGGAACCAAAGCCGATAGGTTCATGAACCAAATATAAAGGAACATGGTGCCGACAATCGGCGTATGCTTGCGCCAACGCGATCCGCCAACAACCCCCTTGACCAATTCGTCAAGGAACTCCACAAAGACTTCCAAAACATTTTGTCCTGGTGTGGGAACCAACTTGGGGTTACGGCCAAACTTCCAGGCCACTAAAGAAAGGAACGCAATGACAAGTGCGCAAAAGATGATGTTTTCCCAAGTGGATAAAAATAGACCCATTGGGGAATCGCCAAACACTTTAATCAGGATGTCGACGAAATTGGCGACTTCTGGGGCGCCGCCTGCGGCATAGGCAAGCGAATGCCCAGCAACTGCAACGATAAACGCCGCTAGAGTTACTGATCGCACACCCTTGTGCATACGACTAATTGTTTGAGGTTCAACGGCCATGTGGCGCTGGTTCTTCGACTAAGCTTTGAAAATAAACCCCACTACCAATCATAGCAGCGACGATTATAATCGTGAATCCGATACCAAAACCCACCTTTGAAATATCTGGACTCATTAAAAGAAGTATTGCACAACCATAAAGCACTGGAAACTTCGCTAAAAATAATCCGATCTTATAAAAACGTCCGCGTGGCACATAATCCATGCGGCGATCATTCATATCAAACCAGGTATTCAATCCTTGAACTAACAAAATAAGATTGATGGTATTCCACACACAGCCGGCTAAAACACCTAAAGCCGTGTAGGTGCCCCAATAGAGGCTGATTAAACTAGAAACTGCAGACAAGCCCACCGCGGCACTAACGATCTGTTTCAGGCTTTTGCTCGTCATCTTCTTCCAATCGAGTTGACTGTCGTATCAACTTAACCGTCAGACGAACCGTTGCCCCCACTCCAAGCATCATGCCTACAATCAAACCATATGGAGAGGGCAGCCAATAGCGCTCAAGGATCACTCCCAGGTAATAGCCCACTGCCGGTCCTACCAAGAAAACCATCGGTATGGACGTCAATAATCCAGCTTGCTGAACCCAACGAGGGGACTCCTTCTGACGTGCCACAGTTCGAGTATTCTATCACAAGGGTCGTGCTGGGCAAACCTTTTTGGCGCGTATTAGCAGACTATTTTTTAGTCTTTTTGTGTTTAGATATCCGTTAGCACTTTTCCGTCCAAAACTTGCGGAATGGGTTGCCCAAAATAAGTCAAAATGGTTGGCGCGATATCCATAATGTCAGCTTCGGGTAATTCATCCTTACGCTGATAGCTGGATCCTGATGTCAGAAGAAAACCTTGTGGCATATGCGCTCCGGAACGTTTGTCTGGTAAAACACTTTCAATCCGTCCAATAGAAGGCGATTCCAACGCAAAGGTGTAGTGATCCGCTTTCCATCGAATCAGCATATCTGGCAATTCATCCGCACAATCACCGTGGTATTTATCGCGAACCCGAATAATGTCTTCAACAACAGGTTCTCCTGTTTCGGCATTCACCAGCTTGCGCACTTCTGTTTCAATTTTCAACAAAAGCGCATCGTACTCTGGCCCAGGGTTGACTAAACCTTTTGGCTCGCGGCCTTTTAAGTTGACGCGTACCGCCGCAGAATAATCTGAAGGCACCTCAAACACCTGGCACAAATGCCTATCCTTACCCGTATCTAACAATGACCGCGTAAGTGTGTCCCACAAGCGCTCAGGAACACATTGTTTAACCCACTCAATCGCAGCAATCCCCACAGCATCTTCCATGCTTTTGACTGAATGGCCAGCCGAAGGTTTGAGATTTTTTTTAGACTTTCTTGGATTGCCTAAACCCAATCTTTCAAAAAACTCCGGCATCAAATGCAGCCCGCTATAATTAGGGCCCATTCCGGTGTTAGAAAAAACCATCACATCGGCATCTGGCCACTGGGACATCAGTTGGCCAATGCCCACATCAATGGCCTGATACACCTTCAAGAGAACATCGCCACACAGCTGAGCCAAATTGCTGTCGTAGTCCGGATGATTTTTCTCTCTTAAGAACCAAAAAAAATGCCCTGCCCAATGAGGCTCGGCATACACGGCAAAGAAAAGGTCCCAGGATTGCTCTTGGCTCAACCAACTGTAGATTTTATTGCGCAGCCTTGTGCCATGCACAATGTCTTCTGCTAATGCCTGCCATCCTGCAGCAGAGGTAGGCCGCTGTTGATACCAGCGCCCCAATGGGTGTGCCCCAAAACGCTGTTCTACTTCAGAAAATAAAGCAGTGGGCCGACTGCATCGTTTCCAATTCAACCCTTCGACTCCCCATCCGACCAACATAGAACCGAAAAAATCTTTTGCCGGATAGGTGTCCGGAATATCTGCAAGGCACACTTGGACATCTGCAGGCAAGTACTCCCAAAAACTGGGCTGTTGGGAATCATCGGCGTATTTCTTCACCAACTGATAAGTGCCTGTCTTCAGTTGTCGATGATAAAACGCTTTTCCATGCTTAGCCGGATTGGTGCCGGTAACAACTGAAGGCCAAGTGGCGCCACTAGAAACCTCTGTGCAAGAAGACAATCTGCGGTATGCGCCTGACCGAAAAAGCTTACCCAGATGAGGCAGACTTCCATCCTCGATCCATTGCTCAATCAGGCTAGGCTCACCAGCATCTAAACCAATCACTAGGAGTTTTTTATCTGTAGGCATCTTTATTTTTGTTTCACACCGCAGGCTAGTACCAAACCTTTAAGCATCGACAATACCATTCTCCATTGGCCTTTAAAAATAAACCTTAAGGCTAAGAACACCGCCCTGAATGGCACAAAAAAAACGCAGCTTAACTTTTCAAGCCAGGAGGCATGTTCACTGAGTAAAAGCAAATAATTCTTCACTTTACTGCTCTCATACCTGGCAATGGGGGCACGCCCTTGCTGAGTGCCTTTGTGGCAAAAAATAGCTTTCGGGATATGCTTGCATCGATAGCCTGCTTTTTTAGCCCGTAAACAAAAATCTACATCCTCCCAACCATAAGGAGAATACCGCTCATCAAAAAATGCTAGTTTTTGAAGCAACTCTCGTCGCACTAAAAGAGCAAAAGCCCCGCAAGCATCCACATATTGCTCTGAATCACCAGCAACTTCCACATGCGCTTTACCTGCATC
>JAJDCC010000129.1 GCA_029261015.1 Candidatus Omnitrophota bacterium
TTCCAGTCCTTAGCTCAGTTGAAGTCAGATGAAGCGAATCAGTTGCGTCAGGCCAAAATGAGTCTACAGCAATCATTGCCTGAGACCCAGGTGGGTTATGATGAGCGTGGCGTAGTGACGAGGATGTTAGATCAGGTGGCTTTTGATTCGGGCAAGGCAGAGTTAAAACCCAAAGCCATGCAAATATTCCAACGCTTGGGCGCGGTCATGAATCAATATCCTGACCAGCCAATAGGCATAGAAGGCCATACAGACAATGAGCCCATTAAACATTCGGGTTGGGCCAGCAATCAAGCTCTATCGTTAGCGCGTGCAAATGCAGTGGCTAGCTACTTGTCTCAAAACTTAGGTGTCAATCCTGAGCGACTGATTGTGATTGGTTACGGAGAAGACAGACCCATTGCTAGCAATGAAACTCCGGAAGGTCGCAGTAAGAATAGACGTGTTGAGATTATTTTATTGCCGCAATCCTCAAAGGGATCTTATCAAGCTGAAGCTGATCGCCAGTCAAAATCTAAGCCACGGTTTAGTAAGTAATTGGCTAAAGTTAAACAAGGTGCCCTGGGTAAGAGCCTAGAGAGTTGGGCTCTTACCCAGGTTTTGTCATAAAATCATGATGCGTAAACGTGTGCTTTCCATCTTTGTGTTTATTTTTGCAGGCTTATCCGTAGCCTTGGGCGTCAGTGTCGGTAAAATTGGCACAGAACTAGATGAATACCGTATTGCTCAAAGTGACTGGAGAGAAGAATTGCAGGCTTGTGAAGATTCCGTGGGGGAAACACAAGAACGCTTGGTTGAATTAGAGCAAATCCAAAGAGAACTGCAAGAGGCTCGGCAACTCCTGCAGGACAAAGAACAGCAGTTGATTCAAAAAACTGAAGAGTTGTCTGCTCGCGAAGCAGAAATGTCTAGATTGAAAGCCCAAGTTGTTCGTTTACAAAGTCGTGTCCCAGCTCAATCAGGTCCTTAATCATGCTTCAGTCAACATCGCCAGTTCCACAACACATAGCCATCATTATGGATGGCAATGGGCGTTGGGCTCAGGAGAGAGGGTTGCCTCGGGCTTTTGGACATCGCGCGGGTGCTGAGAGAGTCAAAGAAATTGTTGAGCACTGTTCGGATCTGGGTGTTAAGTACATTACCATGTATGCTTTTTCATGGGAAAATTGGGAACGCCCAGAAGAAGAAATTCACCAACTCATGCGTTTATTAGACGAATTTATTCGACGTGAAACGCCTGACATGCTTAAAAAAGGCATTCGTTTGCAGAGCATAGGCAGAATTGATCATCTTCCTGAAGATACCGTGCAGCATTTGAAACAGTCAATTAAAGAGACGGCTGGGGGTAAAAAGATTTGCCTGACTTTGGCACTCAGTTATGGATCTCGACAAGAAATTGTGGATGCTGTCAGGACTGTAGCAGGTCAGGTTAAATCAGGTGAACTGAATCCTAAAGATATTGATGAACGCAGTATCCAGCAGGCGTTGTACACGGCAGATTACCCAGATCCTGATCTATTGGTGCGTACGTCGGGTGAGTTGCGGTTGTCAAATTTTTTGTTGTGGCAACTATCGTATACCGAAATTTACGTTACGGAGAAAAACTGGCCAGATTTTGACATTGTGGAATTAGAAAAAGCGATCACTGAATATCAGAAAAGGGATCGCCGCTATGGGAAAACAAAGTCTACTGCAAAGGAATCTGAACGCATATCCTTGAGGTCATGAAGAATCTGATTAGGCGATTGCTCAGCTCGGCGTGTTTGGTGGGGCTTGTATTGGCTGCACTTTTTCTATTCCCCTTGTGGGCTTTTTCTCTAGTACTCGGTGGATTTATTACATTAGGTCTAGCCGAGTTTTATTTAATGGCTAAACACCGCGGTTTGATGGTTAACGTCAAAACCAGCATTGGTATCGGTGTTGTGTTTACGGGTTTGGTTGCGTGGCGAGCCTTTTCAAGTGTTGACTATGTGGTCAATCCTACAGTTCTTGATTTTTTAGGAACAACACAAGCACAAACGCAGTCAGCTGCGAGCCTTATGTGGGATATTTTTTGGCCAGCAATGATCGTGATGATTTTCTTGCGCCAAATAGCCCGTGAGAATACATTTGAAGCGCTGAGTGGTTTAGCCACGACATTATTTGGGCTTGCTTATATTCCGGCCTTGTTGAGTTATTTGTTTTATATTCGCGCATTGGATATGGATCATGGCGCGAGTCTTGTGTGTTATTTGATTTTAGTGACCAAGATGGGAGATGCCGGTGCTTATGCTTTCGGTAAGCTCTTTGGCAAGCATCCATTGGCGCCGAGAATCAGTCCTAAAAAAACTGTGGAAGGGGCTGTGGGGACTTTTATTGTGAGTCCTTTAGTTGCGTGTTTGGCGGCGCCTTTATTAGGCAAACCAGTAAGCTTGGTGACAACTATTGTGTTTGGAATTGTTTTAGGTGTTTTTGGTACTTTGGGTGATTTATCGGAATCGGTGATTAAACGAGATTGCCAAGTCAAAGACACAGGATCAGGTTTGCCCGGTTTGGGCGGTGTGTTGGATGTTTTAGATAGCTTAATCTTTACAGCTCCATTGTTTTATTGGATGTTGAACTACACTTTGTATTAAGCAGTCGTACTGAGGTTGACGTAACGTATGAAGCGAATTGTTATTCTTGGCTCAACAGGATCCATAGGTTGTTCTACTCTAGATGTGGTGGCCAAGCATCCTGATCGATTGCAATTAGTAGGCATCGCAGCTCATTCCAATGTGAAGCAACTGGCTGCGCAGGTGCATTCATTCAAACCTCAAGTAGTTGCTCTTGCAAATACCTCTAAGGTAAATGAATTGAAATCAGCAGTTTCCATTCCTGTGTTGCAGGGTGATGAAGGCATGATTGAAATGGTCACTCGTCCCGATGTGGATGTGGTGATGATTGCGACATCAGGATCTTCTGCGCTGATTCCACTGGTGCATGCCATCAAGGCGGGCAAGCAAGTGGCTTTAGCTTCCAAGGAATTGTTGGTTATGGCGGGGGCATTGATCATGCGTTTGGTGCATGAAAAAGGGACGCATTTTATGCCCGTAGATTCAGAACATGCTGCTTTGGCACAATGTTTGCAGGGAGTGAGTGCAGAGCAGGTGAAGTGTTTAACAGTGACAGGCAGTGGTGGTCCGCTATGGAAACTCTCCAAAGAAGAAATGGCTCACGTAACTCAAGAGCAGGTATTGAATCACCCTAAGTGGAGTATGGGGCCAAAAATTACCGTGGATTCAGCAACGCTTATGAATAAAGGACTTGAGTTTATTGAGGCACATTGGCTTTTTGGTATGCCGCTAGAGAATATTCGCGTCGTGATTCATCCTCAAGCAGCTGTGCATGCATTAGTTGAAATGGTGGATGGGTCTTTAATGGCGCAGATGAGTGCTTGCGATATGCGATTGCCCATTCAGTATGCTTTAAGCTATCCAGAACGTTGGAATGGCATTGATCTGCAATTTGATGTGACGCAATTAAGTGGAATGCATTTTTATGAACCTGATATTGAACGATTTCCTTGTTTGCCTTTAGCTATGGAGGCTGCTAGACAAGGTGAAAGTGCTTGCATTGCTCTCAATGGTGCAAACGATGTCGCTGTAGAGGCTTATTTAAAGAAAAGAATTCATTTTTTAGATATTCCAAAAGTTATTGAAAATACTTTGAGTCAGTCAACCCCTGTAGTAGAGCCTACTTTGGAGGATGTTCTTCAAATAGACCAATGGGCTCGCGCAACAGCAAATGAGGTGATCAGTCAATGCTCGGAACCATTATCGACTTTATAGTTCGAGGAATTACGGTTGTTTTACTTTTTGGTGGATTAATTTTGGTGCATGAATGGGGCCATTTTTTGGTTGCGCGTATGTGCGGTGTCCGTGTGTTGCGTTTTTCGATTGGATTCGGTCCTAAAATTTTTGGTTGGAAACGCGGGGATACCGAATACTGGTTAGCCTGGGTGCCTTTAGGGGGATACGTAAAAATGGCCGGAGAGGACCCTACTAATGTAGAGGGGCAACCTTGGGAATATGCAGCAAAAGCTGTTTGGCAACGGTTCCTTATTGTGTTTGCTGGACCACTGACTAATTTCATCATTGCATTACTTTTATTGTGGGTTTTCTTTGCTAAGGGGTATCCGGGTATTTTGCCGGTTGTGGGTGAAGTCGTTGATGATAGACCTGCTTACCACGCAGGTTTTCAACCTGAAGACCGCGTTGTCTCCATTGATGGGGAGCGTACTCTAACATGGGATTCCATGACCAGCATTATTCGGGTGAATTCAGACAAGCCCTTAACGATGCAAGTGAGTCGTGACGGTGAATTGATGAGTATGACGGTAACCCCTGAAGGGGAGATAGTCGAGGGACCTGATGGCGAAGAAAAGACTGTCGGATTGATTGGTGTGACTGCGGGAGGTTATCCCATGCAGATTGTTCCTGCATTTGCGACTTCTGCAGAAATGTTGGGGCATTGGACAGTCGAAACGCTCAAGGTGTTGGGTTCATTGGCAACTGGCAAGCGGAATGCTAAAGAGGCCGTCACAGGGCCGATTGGGATTGCGCATCTTACAGCCAGAACCGTGGACGCTGGTGTGGGTCCGGTGCTGATTTTGATGGCGTTGATCAGTTTGAGTTTAGCCATTTTTAATTGTTTTCCTATTCCTGTGCTGGATGGAGGACATTTGTTCTTCTTGATTATTGAGGCCATTAAGGGCAGTCCTGTCAGTTTAAAGATACAGGAGCGGGCCGCTATGGTGGGTATGGTGATGTTAATTTCTCTGGCAATTTTTGTGTCTATCATGGATGTCAGTCGGTTTTTTGTTAACTAGAATTTGAGTATTGAGTATGTCTATAAAGCGAAGAAAAACAAAACAAGTTCGGGTCAAGGATTTACTTATTGGGGGCGATGCCCCCATTACGATTCAATCCATGACAAAGACAGACACCACAGATGTTGAAGCTACGGTAAGGCAAATTCGTGCGCTTGCAACAGCTGGATGTGAGATTGTGCGTGTTGCTGTACCCACCATTGAAGCAGCGAAGGCTTTGCCGGATATCCGTAGAGAAGCCAATAAAGTGCCTTTGGTTGCCGATATCCATTTTCATCCGCAATTTGCTTTGGCGGCAATTGAAGCTGGATTCGATAAGATTCGTTGGAACCCTGGCAATATTCGGCAATTGGATAAAGTCAAAGAAGTGGTTTTACGCGCTAAGCAAAAAGGCGTGCCGATTCGTGTAGGAGTGAATGTCGGTTCTCTGGATCCAGAATGTGAAGCACAGTATCCGAATGATTTGATTGAAGCGATTGTGCAAAGTGCTTTGAAATCTGTGCGCCTGATGGAAAGCCTTCAGTTCGATGATATTGTGATTTCTTTAAAGTCTTCAGATGTGCTGCAAATGATGGCCGCCTACCAGCGTATGGCGACATTATGTGATTACCCTTTTCACTTGGGTGTGACTGAAGCAGGTTTGCCAGAAGTTTCGACTGTGAAATCTTCTATAGGTATTGGTGGTTTGCTGGCTCAAGGTATTGGTGACACATTGCGCGTCTCCATTACGGGGGATCCTATTGAAGAAGTGGCAGTGGCACAAAGGATTTTATCAGCATTAGAGTTACGTCGTTTTAGTACGAATGTGGTTTCCTGTCCCTCATGCGGACGCTGTGAAATTGATGTAGTGGGTGTTGCAAAAGAAGTTGAAACACGTTTGCAGGCATTATCAGAGCAAGAGCCTCGAGCTAAAGAACTTACTGTGGCTGTAATGGGGTGTGTGGTGAATGGCCCAGGAGAGTCTGAGCATGCGGATGTGGGAATGGCAGGCGGTGGTGGAGTGGGTGTCATCTATCGTCGCGGTAAGCAAGTGCGCCGTGTCACCGAAGCTGAAATGGTGAATGCCTTGATTGATGAAGTCAAATTAGTGTTACAAGAGCAACAACCAGAAATCATTACGGTTTAATCTGATTGAACATAGGGCATTGATTTAACATGTTGATAAAGTGGTCTCAGTACTTCCTTCCTACCTTACGCCAAGATCCTAAAGAAGCAGAAGCTGTCAGTCATAAGCTCATGGTGCGTGCGGGATTAGTGCGCCGTCTAGGTGCGGGTTCTTATACCTATCTTCCTTTTGGGTTGTTGGCATTGCATAAGGTCAGTCAAATTGTGCGGGAAGAAATGAATGCGGTAGGAGGGCAAGAAGTGCTTATGCCTGCAATCCATCCCGCAGAATTATGGAAAAAAACAGGCCGCACCAAAACCATGGGCGATGTGCTTTTTATGTTTAAAGACCGCACCAATAAAGACGTTGTGCTGGGGCCTACGCATGAAGAAGTGGCGACTGATTTGTTGAAAGAAATCACATCACATAAACAGCTTCCGATGACCATTTATCAAATTCAAACTAAGTTTCGCGATGAAGCTCGTCCGCGTTTTGGTGTGATACGATCAAAAGAATTTCTCATGAAAGATGCTTATAGTTTTCACACCAACTGGGACAGTTTGGATGAAACTTACAAAGCGATGTATGGAGCTTATGAGCGTATTTTTGCGCGGTGTGGGATGACGGTTTATCCTTCAGAAGCCGACTCGGGTGCCATGGGTGGTGATGTTTCACATGAATTCATGGCCCCTTCAGAATATGGTGAAGGCATTGTGGTGCGGTGTGTTGAAACCGGACGCGCGATGACACTTGAAGCTGCGGTGTGTGCGCCAGTTATGGCTGACAAGCAAGCTGAGACCTTAAAAGAATTGCAAGAGGTTGAAACTCCTGGAAAACATACAGTCGAAGAGGTGAGCCGGTTCCTCAAAGTGTCTGAGAAGCAGTTGATCAAAACATTGCTTTATGATGCAGATGATAAAACAGTGGCTGTGTTAGTGCGCGGTGACCATGAAGTGAATGAAGGCAAATTGGCACGGATTCTAGGTGCTCAAAACTTAAAGTTAGCTTCAGCTCAAACCATTCGGGACATCACTCACGCACCCGTAGGATTCTCAGGTCCGGTGGGATTAAGCGGTGTGCGGTTGATTGTTGACCATGCGGTCAGTGTTATGACCAATGCAGTAGCAGGGGCAAATAAAGACCAGACACATGTCTTGAATGTGAACCCGGGACGTGATTTTAAAGCGGACGAAACTGCGGATCTTAGATTTCCGACCGTTGAAGACACTTCAGCTTTTGCTGAGGGGGGCAAGCTTGAGTTTATTCGTGCGATTGAAGCGGGGCATGTTTTTAAGCTAGGGACCAAGTACGCGGAGGCTTTGGGGGCTCAGTTTCAAGAACCCGGTGCGGGCAATAAACCTATGATCATGGGGTGTTATGGGATTGGCATCAACCGTATAGTGGCTTCTGTGATTGAGCAAACCTCAGATGAATCAGGGATTCGCTGGCCCATGAGCATTGCTCCTTGTGAAGTGGTTTTGCTGCAATTGGACAAAACCCCTGAGTTGGATCAGGTGGCTGCAGAGATTGCCCAAGAGCTGACGGGCCGAGGTTTATCTGTCTTGTGGGATGATCGCGAGATTTCTCCAGGCGCCAAATTCAAGGACGCCGATCTTGTTGGTGTGCCCATGCACATTGTGGTGGGTAAGTCTTGGCTGAAGCAAAAAGAGCTGGAGGTGAAGCGGCGCGGAGATGTGAAAAAAGCCTTTATTTCAAGGGCTGAACTGGGATCTTGGGTCGACAAACAGCTTGACACCCCATAGGGCGTGTAGTACTCTGATTTCACGAAAGATGGACCGAGAAAAAGTGGGTTTTGCCCACTTTTTTTGTTCTTGGAGGCTTATATGGGCACGAATATGGAGCATCAGGAAGCCGTACGGGCCCTGATAGAGCCCATTTTAGCAGAGCAAGACCTGGAGTTGGTGGACTTAACCTTCAACCGCCAAGGCCGTTCGCTGGTTGTTCGCTGTCTGGTTGACGGTGTGCGAGGCGTCAGTCTGCAGCGGTGTGCTTCTGTCAATAGACGCATTAATGCGGCTTTAGAAGAAGCAGAATCCATTGAGGATGATTTCAGTGTAGAGGTTTCCTCTCCGGGAATTGATAGGCCTTTGGTTTCCACACGCGATTTTGAACGTGTAGTCGGGCAGGATATTCAGTTAGAAGTAGAGGACGAAAATGGGAAGGCTGCCAGCATTAAGGGTATGCTCATCTCAGCGTTTGAAGATAATTTGATTTTAAAAACAGATGCAGGAAAACTGACGATCAGTCGGGAAACCGTGCATAAGGCGACTAAAGCGCTGCCGTGGTAAACAGGTAGAAAACACAAACGATTAAATGAATAAAGAACTCTTAGTGATATTAGATTCCATTGAGCGAGATAAGGGCATCGATCGTGAGGTCCTCATTCAAGCTGTTGAATCTGCTTTAGCCAGTGCTGCTCGTAAGAGCTTGGGCGCTGATGAAGAAGCGGATGTGAAGGTGTTGATTGATCGTGAAGATGGACAAATGAGTGTTCAGCATGACGGCAAAGAGGTGAATGCTGTCGGGTTTAGTCGTATTGCTGCGCAAACCGCCAAACAAGTGATTATTCAAAAGATTCGTGAAGCCGAACGCGATGTAGTCTTTACAGAATTTCAAAGTCGCGTTGGTGACATTGTAACGGGTACGGTACATCGCTTTGAGCGTGGCGATGTGATTGTAGAATTAGGTCGTGCTG
>JAJDCC010000130.1 GCA_029261015.1 Candidatus Omnitrophota bacterium
GGTGGGTTATTTCAGCCTAGGTGTAGAGCCTACAGGAGATCAGGATCCTTTCGGTTTGCGGCGTGCAACATTAGGCATTCTGGAAATCATTTGGCTCACGCAAAAATCATTTCCGTTTGATTTATTATGGGATGCTTGGTACACACCTAAACAACAGGAACTGATATCCAGTGAAGCGTCTGAGCGGGGTAGATTACGCCTGAAGAAATATTTCGAGGAAAGACTTTACAACTTCGGCTGGCAAGAGATTGGCAAGAACAAAAAAAGCATCACGCCATCAGCTGATTGTATTGATGCTGTTTTAGCGACACCCTACACAGATTTATTTGATGCCATGCACCGCATTGCTGCACTTCATAAAATGCGCACATCAAAACTGGTGCAATCCGTTAAAGTCATTGAGCGTACGGGAAATATTATTCGTGGCAAGAAGTTCAATAGTGACACTATCGATGTGAATCTTTTTGAGCATTCGATTGAAAACAAACTTTGGAATGAATACCAACAGAATCATCAAAACATTACGGACCTCACGGATCGAGGTGCTTATGAAGAGGCAACAACATTGTTTGGGAATGTCTTCCATCCCATCCTAGATGAATTTTTTGCCTCAGTATTAGTCAATGCAGAAGATGCAGCTGTGCGAACAAATCGCCTTTCCTTGCTGAAGACGATTAACACGTTGTATACTGCGCGCATTGCAGATCTATCAAAATTAAGAATAGCAAAAGAACCACAAGACGAGGAGTTAGTAGTATGAGTCAGACATCTGTAGCCGAGAATAGTAAAACATTAACCCAATGTGTGTATACCTTTGGCGGCGGAAAAGCCGAAGGCACCATGAAAATGAAACAGCTCTTAGGGGGTAAGGGAGCTAATCTTGCCGAAATGACCAACATTGGTGTTCCGGTTCCACCTGGGTTAACCATTACCACAGAAGTCTGCAATTACTACACAGATAACGCAGGACAATGGCCAAGCACTTTATTGGATGAACTCAAGCAAAAGATGCAATGGCTAGAAAGTGTCACAGGCAAGGGGTTTGGGGATAATGAAAACCCATTATTGTTGTCCGTTCGTTCAGGAGCCCCTGTTTCTATGCCTGGAATGATGGACACTGTTTTGAATCTTGGATTGACTGCTGTCAGTGTTGAAGGGTTAGCCAAAAAAGCGAATAACGCGCGCTTTGCTTATGATGCATACCGCCGTTTCATTCAAATGTTCAGTAATGTTGTCTTAGAGGTTGAGCACAAGTTATTTGAAGAGATTTTGGAAGCAAAGAAAGAAGCTTACAAGGTTGAAATTGATGCTGACCTTCCGGTTGAAGCCTTAAAAGAATTAGTGACCGAATACAAATCCATGATCAAGAAAAACAAGGGCATTGATTTTCCAGATGATCCATGGGAGCAACTCACCCGATCAGTCAATGCTGTTTTTGATTCTTGGGGTAATGATCGTGCGATTTACTACCGTCGGTTGAATGGCATCGCACACAACCTAGGAACTGCCGTTAATGTTCAATCCATGGTTTTTGGGAACATGGGAGACACGTCATTAACAGGTGTCTGTTTTTCTCGTGATCCCTCAACTGGTGAAAATGTTTTCTACGGAGAGTATTTAGTCAATGCTCAAGGTGAAGATGTTGTCGCAGGAATTCGCACGCCTAAGCCTATCTCTGAAATGGGTAAAGAGTTTCCTGAGTTACACAAAGAGCTTGTGGACACAGGCCGAGAGTTAGAGAAGTACTTTAAAGATATTCAAGATCTGGAGTTTACAATTGAAGATGGCAAGCTCTACATGTTGCAAACACGTACCGGTAAGCGAACAGCTAAAGCTGCAGTGAAAATCGCTGTAGATTTTGTGAGTGAAGGTCTTATCGATCAGAACGAAGCTATTTTGCGTGTAGATCCTTATCAGATTGATCAATTGCTTCATCCTATGATTGATCCTAAAACAAAATATACGCCTATTGCTAAAGGCTTGCCAGCATCGCCAGGCGCATCTGTAGGTAAGATTGTTTTTGATGCAGCTAAAGCTGCAGAGTTGTCAGAAAAGTCTTCAGATGCCTTGATTCTTGTCCGTGAAGAAACCTCGCCTGAGGACATTGAAGGTATGGCGGTTTCTAAGGGTATCTTAACAGCGCGTGGGGGAATGACTTCGCACGCAGCTGTTGTGGCTCGTGGTATGGGTAAATGCTGTGTAGCCGGTTGTGGTGACGCAAAAATCCGTGAGGATGAAGGCGTGATGATTATTGGCGATCAGACCTTTAAAGAAGGGGACTGGATCACCTTAAATGGGACAACAGGTGAAGTCGTTGCCGGTAAAGTAGATCTCATTGAGCCACAATTATCAGGTGAATTTGAAACAATCCTTAAATGGTCTGATGCCGTACGCAGAATGAAAGTGCGTACCAATGCAGACACACCTCACGATAGCACGGTTGCTCGTGAATTTGGTGCAGAGGGAATTGGTTTGTGTCGTACAGAGCACATGTTCTTTGGTGAGGACCGCATTCCCGTTGTGCGTGAAATGATCCTTGCAAAGGATACAGCATCCCGTGAATCGGCTTTGGCCAAATTGCTGCCCTTTCAACGTGAAGATTTTATTGGCATTTTTAGAGCCATGAAGGGGTTGCCAGTGACCATTCGTTTACTGGACCCACCTTTGCATGAGTTCTTACCACACACCGCTGAGGACCAACAGAAACTCTCTCAAGCAACGGGAATCGACGCTTTAGAAATCAAGCACACTGTCGAAAGTTTGCATGAGTTGAATCCTATGTTAGGTCATCGAGGGTGTCGCTTAGGTTTGACTTACCCTGAAATCAACACCATGCAAGCAACCGCTATTATTGAAGCTGCTTGCGTATTAAAGAAAGAGGGAATCGAAGTCATTCCTGAAATCATGGTGCCATTAGTAGGCAACACTAAAGAATTTGAAACAGCAAAGAAAGTGATTGATGCTGCAGCTAAATCAACAATGCAAACACAAGGTGTTGAAGTTGAATACTTAGTGGGTACAATGATTGAAGTTCCACGTGCCGCTATTGTTGCTGACAAAATTGCAAAGACAGCTGAGTTCTTTAGTTTTGGAACGAATGATTTGACACAGATGACGATGGGATTTTCTCGTGATGATGTAGGGAAGTTCTTGCCCCATTACCTAGAACACGATATCCTAGAGGCCGATCCTTTTGCTAAGTTAGATCAAGAAGGTGTTGGTGAACTGGTTAAGCTAGGAATTCAAAAGGGCAGACAATCACGCCCGACGTTAAAGATTGGAATTTGTGGCGAACATGGAGGAGAGCCTTCCTCCGTTGAATTTTGTCACCGAGTTGGAATGGATTATGTTTCTTGTTCACCATTCCGTGTTCCAATTGCACGTATTGCTGCAGCGCAAGCTGCGTTGAAAGATAAGCAGTCTTAGAAGGTTCAACAAGTACAGGGAGACTAGGAAGAGGATGGCCTCTTCCTAGCTGTCTGGTGAGACAAAAGCTATCTGGGGTTGAATGGATCCGATCCGTGCATACCTGAAAGATATCAAGTCCATACCGCTGCTGACGGCCAAGCAAGAAATTGAGCTTGCCAATAAGATTCGTAAGGGTGATGAGAAAGCAAGGCATCAAATGACCCTTTCGAACCTGAGGCTTGTAATCAATATTGCTAAGCGCTACGCTCACCTCGGTGTGCCATTGCTAGACCTCATTGAGGAAGGCAATTTGGGCTTGATGAAGGCTGTTACAAAATATAACCCTCGTAAAGGGTTCAGGTTCTCGACATATGGGGCCTGGTGGATTCGTCAGTACATCACAAGAGCCATCGCCAATCAAGGCAAAACAGTACGCATACCGGTTTATATGACCGAGCTGCTGTCCAAATTCAAACGCACCCGAGAAGAGTTGACGCAAAAACTGGGACGTAAGCCCACTCCACGTGAAATTGCACGTAAAATGCGTTTACCTATAGAGCGTGTTGAACGACTGCAAGAGCTTGTGACGACATCTCAAACCACCTCCTTAGAAACTCCTGTAGGCGATGAAGGGGAAACTGAGATGATAGATCTTATACAAGACCCCACAGCCGTCGATCCACAGGATGATATTACTCGTTTTCTTCAACATGAACGTATTGAAGCATTGATGAAGGACATGAACGACAGAGAGAAAAGAGTCCTTGTGCTTCGATATGGTTTGGAGGATGGAATTAGCCGTACTTTAGGTGAAACTGCTAAATTCTTTGGGATTACGCGTGAAAGGGTACGCCAAATTGAAATGGCAGCTATGGGGAAGCTTAGAGCAACGATTGCTCAAGAGGGAGATCAAGAAATCCCAGGAATGCCTCAGCTCAAAGCCACTTCACTTAAAACGCCTGAAAAAAGACTGATTAAGAAAAAAACAAGCGTTGCCGCCAAAAAAACACCGTCTAAAAAGTTGAAAACGGACAGCAAGACCAATGGCCATGCTCAATAGGATTAAGATTAATAGGAAGAGACATGCGCCTGGCAGGGGTCGAACCTGCGACCTAAGGTTTAGGAAACCTCCGCTCTTCCAGACTGAGCTACAGGCGCATAACAAGATTTTTATTTTACCACTATCCTTGCCTGAATGAGTGATAAACCTCAGCAAATACTCTTAGTTGATGATGAAGCGATGATCGTTAAGGTTGTAAGCAAGCGCTTGCAATCAGTGGGTTATCTTGTAGAAGTTGCGATGGATGGGGAAGAAGCTATCCAGAAGGCCAAACAGCTTCAGCCAGATCTCATCATCTTAGATCTCATGCTTCCTAAACGCAACGGCTACGAAGTATGCGAAGAACTCAAATCTGATCCGCAGTACAAGCATATTCCTATACTTTTGTTCACAGCTTTAGCACAGGAAAAGGAAATTGAGAAGGGAAATGCAGCGGGTTGTGACGGATATGTGACCAAGCCTTTTAAGTCTGAAATTCTCCTAGAAAAAATTGCTACATTGCTAGCTGAAAACCCGAAATAAGGGGGTGGTGCAAGTATCACGTAATTTAATACCGAAATTACTTAAAATTACTGAAAAAAGGGTTAAAAGTCCTTGACAATAATTGTTAAAATAACGTACTTTAGTTCAAAGCAAGCTCCCATCACGTCTAGCACTAAAAGCTCGGACGTACAACAGGAACGGGAGCGGACTTCACGGGGAGTGAGGTTCTTTGAAAGTTCCAAAGAAGAGTATGGTCTGAGAGGTTAGATCATAAAGATGTGGTGGATGAGACAAATGAGAAATTTATACCAAAAGGAGGGTTCCATGCTGAAGGCTACGCTTAGTGGCGCAGTCCTTCTTGGGTTACTGGCAGCTAGTGCTCCAGTAGCACAGGCAGAGGTGCAGAACGTTCGTGTGGGTGGTGATATCACCGTGCGTGGGTTCTACAGGAGTAATTTGGATCTTCACGCAAATGATGCTGTAGCAGGTGCGACAGCTGGACAAGATGGTCAATCATTCTTCCAGTCAACAACGGGTTTGAATGTGGGTGCCGATCTCACCGAAAATGTATCAGCTTTCATCCGCTTAGCAAATGAGCGCGATTGGAATGTTGATGGTGCAAGCACAGGTGACTTTGACATCAGCCAAGCTTACATCACCTTGAATGAGGTCTTCTACTCACCCTTAACTCTGCGTATTGGTACTCAACCGATCGTATGGGGACGTGGGTTTGTATTAGGCAGTAACCTCATTCCAGGGTTGATTGCCGGTGGTGGAGATCGTAATGCAGCAATCACAGCTAATGAGTTCACGGACTTCACAAGCTTTGATGCTGTACGGGCAACATTAGATCTATCAGGGACAGCGTCCTTAGATCTTCCTGTTACCTTAGACTATGTCTACATCAAGTTAGATGAAAACTTAGTGGGACTTTCCGATGATGTTAACTTGCAGGGTGTGAACTTGAGCACTCGGTTCGATGACATGAACGGTGAGTTCGAGGCATACTACCTCAACAAGCGTGACAAGACGATCACCTTAGGTGCATCTGGCGGTCGTACTGGTTCTGTGAACACCATTGGTGTTCGTGGAAGCGCAGAGCCTGTTGATGGTGCCTATGTTTATGGTGAGATGGCTTACCAGTTTGGCAA
>JAJDCC010000014.1 GCA_029261015.1 Candidatus Omnitrophota bacterium
ACACAGGGTGATCCATATGCTTCTACACGATTGTCATATCAGAAGGCTATGGAGGTTTTTGCTGAGAGGCATAATAAAAATCAAGCTGCATGGGATCAACCCCCTATAGGTCCTTCGGCCCTGCAAAATTATTCAGATATATTTGAAGATCTTTTAGAAAAACATGCTTCAGGATTAAACGTGGATAGTATCAACGAGATTGATTTGAGTTCAGACTTTTCCAATCAGCTAATCACTGAATTGTCTCGGGCATGGATATCTGCTGGGTTGCAAGCTCCTTCATGGATTGGTCCTGAGGAAAATGAGGCTTTTGTGGCGCAAATGGCTCATGAAGCAGTAAGCGTTTTTGTTGAGCAAGACTTAAAAAAAGCGATGTTGGGCTTTGTCCAAGATTCTATCGGGTCTTTTGGTTTGGCAGCTTTCTCAGAAGTCGATGATATTCGCATATCCTATCCTTTTGGGCAACCTTTAGCTATTGGACATCACCAAGAGAAGGGTTTTGTAACGATTAGCTCAGAATCAGCTTCTCTGAAGACTAAGTATACCGATCCCGATACAGGGGAATTGGTCCCAGCATTCACTCACCGCATCCAATTAGATCAGGTGGGTGGTGACATGTTGGTGACGGGTAGAGATCCGAATGGAAATTTGACGTTAGAGATTTACCGTGTAGCTCAAGGACGTTGGTTAACACAACAGGAAATTGACAATTTATGGGTGCCATTGCATGACAACGAAAAAGTGGCCCCATTAATTGATGAAGCACCTGAAGACAATGTAGTGGGAGATGATTTAGCACGTATTCCTGAAATGCTTGAAGCAATTCAAAAAGACTGGTCCGATGAAGATTCCCTTAATAGAAAGACTATGGATGAGTTTTCTGACTTTGTCATGGAACGCATAGCTCAGCGTCAAAGAGGGGTACAGCGTAATGCATATGATCTAATTTTAGGCGGTGAACATGAGAGTCATTGGCAAATGCGCGTATTTGCACGTCAGCTTGAAAGGCATTTTGGTTTAAAGGTTTATGTGATATCAGATGATGGAGAAGAAGTAGGGAGTAATGATCTTTTACTCGACACATATGCAATGGCTGAGCAGATGGATGAGTACACAGGAGTTTTTATTGCAAGTCAGTCTGGGCAAACCTATTCGACTAATCAGGCAGCTTCATGGTTTGCTGAAGCTGCACCTAATCGGGTTTGGTTGATGACAGGAGAGCCGGATACGATTATGGGAGAAGGTATTGGGCAACGATATCGTGAGGAAGATCCTTGGTTGGGGCGCATTTTTTCGAATGGGAGTGGTTGGAGTCGAGCAGAGGCTTCAACACGCACCAATTTTGCAGCGAACCAAACATTATCTGAAATTTTCTTGCACCTCGCAGATGAAGTTGCAGATCAATACGATGAAGGGCTAGAAGGGGTTTCGGCCTTTTTTACTTCAGATCAAATTGAAGAGTATTTAAAGCCAGCTTTGCGTGAGGGGTTGATTGAAGCCGCTGTGAAAGTGACTGGATTTGACATAGATAAAAATCCGATTGATGATGCTCCCGAGGCGAATGAAGCGTTGAATAAACAAGGAAAAATCTGGGCTGATCGTATTTTAGAGCCATTGAATAAACGACGACTGGTGTATTTAATTCTCGCAGGTTTCTTTATTGCAGGTCAGTATTTTGGAGTAGGGCCTGCATCTATCTTGAATTTTTTACCAACTGATGTCTATTGGTTCGAAATGTTAGTGGTAAATCCATTAAAGGTGGTCGTGACTTTTGGATTTTACGCATTTTTGAGTGAAGGGTTAATCGTGGGACTTCGTTTGTTAAGAGGGTATTCGTTAACAGAGTCACAAGGTCCGATGACACTTTACTATGCTGATCGATATCCGGTACATAAACTAGCTAAAACAACCGCATCTAAAATGATGTCACAACAATTCCCCATAGCTTCACTGCGGTTTGGGCAGTCTGAAGCCACTAATGTTACGCATGAACTGGCTTCAGAACTGGGCCGCAACAGTTGGATGTTTGTTGGCGTTCCGGACCCAGATAAGCTGGGATTGGAGGCAAAAGCGGGATCACACTTTATGAGTTCAACGCAGTCTAAAGCAACTCGACACACGCCTAATCAAAGATTTGTTATGGGTTTACGTCACTTTCTTCTGAAGTATGGGGGTAGATTTGGTAAATGGTTTGTTGAAACATATCACATTGATTTGGCTGGGGCGACTGTGGTTACGATTTCAAGTAACCCAAATAAGAAAGCATTTGCTTCAGATCACCATATTCAACTACCACAAATACATGATTTTGAAATTGATAATGCATCGATAAATACGTTCCTAGACCAGCGCGGAGAGTCGATGATTCGGCTGCTTGGTATGTACCAAGCAACACATACGATGGCCTATAGAGTGACACACGCAAGAGGAAAAAAAACGCCTTATGGGCAATTGCAAGCAGGTTTGAATGTGCAAACCACGGCTTCTTCAGTGTCAGGTAATGAAATTGCCAAGCATATATCAGAGCTGCGTGAGGCACGTAGAAAGACTTTGACAGAATTCCCAAAGGCTAAACCTAAGACCCTACAACAAATTTCTGGGGAGCATAAGATACGTTATGTAGGTGCAAAGACAGAATCAAATGCTAATTTTGCCATACAAAGTCGTATTCTAAGTGTTCAAGTAGAAAGTGAATCTGAGCAAACAGGTATTGGTTTAGATCTTCAGGAAAGTTTTGATGTGCCTTACGAAGGTATGCGATTTCGAGTTCGTGTGCAGTCTAGAGAAGGGACATCACCTAATTTTTCTATGAGGATCAAAGATGTGCATGGCAATGTTTTGTCAGTCCCTGTGGAATTAGATCCTTCTCTAGAATCAGATTGGAAGCAAATCCATGTAGGAAGAGCCTTTCTTAAACGTCAAAAGGGCTTCGACTACCAGCAAGTCAATTCCGTTGAGTTTATCGCATCAGGTTTGATTGTTGGAAGTAGTTTGGAATTAGATGGCGCTATCTTAGGGGATGAGCGTGTACCAATTGAAAATAAAATGAACGATGTAGTACCCGTGGATTCGGAAAATGAAAGTGACGTATCTGTATTTGAAGATACTTTATTGGATGCTGAAGGGGCTCAAGTTTCAAAGCCAAGCTTAAAATATCATCGTATTCAAGAAGATATGAAGGCACCGCACCAAGACAAAGCTTTAGAGGTGAGTTTTAAAGGGCTTAAAAAAGCAGATTATCCCGCAGGGCTAGTAATGAGTATTGATGAATCTTGGGAAGCAAAATCTCAAGATTTGAGATTTCGTTTACGCCATTCTCTAGATATTAATGCATTGCGATCAACTACGTCTTTAAATTTTGTGTTGGAAGATTTTTGGGGTAACCGGGTAACTGTTCCTATTGAATTAGATCGAACATCAAATGATTGGTTTGATGTGGTTTTACCGTATGAACAACTAGAAGGAATTATTAATCCCGATGATATTCATACGATTAAATTAATAGCTGACGGTGCTCAGTGGAATAGTCATACACTTGAGGTCCGTGGTGACACCTTTGGCAATCACTTGCCTGTGGTGAATAGTACAACACAGCCTAAGCTGAGTAAGTTCGATGATTTTAGTATACGAACACTTAACCCCTCTGTGGAGTCTAGTATTAATTATGAGCGAACTGAGGAAGGTATTCGTGTTCTGAATTGGGATATGCCGACAGCAAAGAGTGCTGCCCCCGAAGCTTTTGAATTTTTTATGAATGATGTAGGGATGTCGTCCGGTGGAGTTTGGCTGAACATCCGCACCGAGGATTTGGATCAAGCTACTATGGTGGTGACTGATGACCAAGGTAATATCGCTGTAATCCCACTTAAGTTTAGTGATACCGATTCGGGGTGGGGTCCTTGGGAAGTTGTGGGCGTAGATGCTAACACATTAAAAAATAATGGGATTCAACGTAAGCATATTAAGTCAGTTGCTATCGTTACTGCAAGTGCGGGGCGATTACAACTAGATACGCGTGAATTTGATAAAGGATTGCCTGAAATAGAGGTATCCACACCCTATGTGGTTGCGGTGGCTGATGGACTGGCCTATTCACAGTCTGGAGATGCTTCTAATGCTCCGGTTGCAGTGGCTCAACCCTTGCAATCAATAGACCCTGATATTTCTCAGCACACACAAAGGATCATGCAAGCCTTACAATTGAGTCCTAACAGTGACATTCAAGTCCCTAGTCTTGAGATTGTCGAAATGGTTTCTCCAGATAAAGTTGAGCCTGCTAAAGATGGAAGTTATGAGCCTGAACAGCGCTGGCAACAAGCATGGCAGGGCATATTGGGTAGCCCTGTGGACCAGACGTTGAATGTGTTTGATCTTGGAATGAGCCCAGGAGAGGTTGCTCTCTTAGTGAGAGATACAGTTACTATGTTAATGGATTTTGATCAGGGGCCCAATGAGCAAATCACACTTCTGTTGAGTCAACAACCTGAAATTGTAGGTATGCCTATTGATCTGAAATTATTAGTTCAGGATTCTATGTTGGATTGGTTTGCTAGTAATCCTCAAGCAGCAAAAGAGCAGGGTATTAATCCACCAAAAACTCATTTAGCAGCAACACCTAATCTACTCATTCTTTCTACGAGTGTTGAAAAAGTCAAAAATATGAAAATTGCTGCTGATGACTCAGGGTTTGATGACAGTATTGGTTTGGTTGTGCCTGATGAAGGGGTGGCTTCCCCAGGAACAGCATTACTGTATGGTCTTGGAAAGGCGACTCAACAAGACCCAGATCCTGATGATTGGGGCGTGGAAAATATTGATGAAGATCTGCTTTTAATGCCGAGAGTGTCTGAAACAGAACATGAAGAGCTTGCTGGTATGTTAGATGAGTACCGTAATAATGTTGCAGAAAGTTATAGTTAGTCGTGGTTTATGGGCCATTCCCCGCTCCCTATGGCCCATTGAGGAGTGTTCGTGTGATATGATGGTGCCTTAACAGCAGGGCGGTATGCATATGGACACTCCTCAGCACCTTAATCTCAAACAAATCATTCCTTCTGAAGTTTGCTTGAATTGCGATGTATGTTGTC
>JAJDCC010000131.1 GCA_029261015.1 Candidatus Omnitrophota bacterium
TGTTCCAATGAAGCCAACGGCAGCTCCAATAGCTCACTCGCTGCTTCCCGAGTCTTGCCCCAATGATTCAGACTTTCTTGAGTCAAACTCCACTGTCGAGCGCCCAAACCCTTGGCGCGAGCATCCAATTGTGTCAGAACAGACTCCAATTGAGTGAGCTGCTGTCTCAACGCAGCATCATAGCTCTCATCACCTTTAGACACGAGTTGTGTGTAGGCCAACAACCTCACCATAGACGGCTGAATGCCTTGCATTTGATCCACAATAAGGCTGGATTGAAAGACAGAATCGACTTGGCGTGTCCCTTTTTCGATTTCAAGATACAGCGTTCCTGCAATACCTATGACCACACTCATTAGGATAGCAAGAATCACACCAATCCTTAAAGACATAACAACCAAGACCTCTCTCTTAATTTCATTTACTACACACCCACACTTTCAACAGCATCTTTTACAATCATACCATCAATCTCTTGACTCTGCTTCTCCATTCCTGAAAGCAAAGCTAAATCTGCCAACTGATTAATGCGCCGCGGAATTCCTCCACTGTGGTCTTGTAAAGCCTGAATCCCATCGGGAGTGAATATGGACTGAACACTACCGGCAACTTGCATGCGGTGCTGCACATAAGCTGCGGTTTGTTCGGTATCAAAGGGTCCTAACTGATACCCCATCGCAATCCGTTGAGCTAATGGCTTATGACGTTCAATCACATCACGCACCTCTGGCTGCCCCATCAAAAGTAAAGTCAGTAGAAAGCGGTCTTCTTCCTGAAAATTAAGTAATAAACGCAACTGCTCAATGACTTTCTTATCCGTAATCAGATGAGCTTCATCAATCAGCACAACGGTTTCTTTGCCATCACGTGCATTTTCTTTCAAAGCAGCTTCAATTGAAGAAAGCACTTCGTTAAGCAACACATCGGATCGTCGATCAGGCAAATCCGAAATATGCAAACGATGAGCCAATGCATGCAACAACTCCACATCGGACATTAACGGGTTGGAGATATAAGCGACCCGATATTGACTCTCATTCAGTTGAGACATCAATGATCGCGCTAATAGGGTTTTACCGCAGCCAAAAATCCCGCTCAGAACCCCTGCCCCTTTACGCCCTTGCACCACATAAAGCATCCGCGCCAACCCTTCCTCATGTTGAGGAGAATGATAAAAAAACCGCGGGTCCGGCGTATTTTCAAAAGGCGCTGCATTGAGTTTCCAGAATTCTTGATACATAGAATCAACCCGCCATGGTGCGCACTTCAGACTCAACAAGGTCTGCATTGATTGAGGTCGCCTCTTGCGCCATCCCCGCCAACAAACACGTATCAGATAAACGATTAATACGCCGCGGAATTCCGCCGGTGGAATCGTAAATCACTTGGATGGCTTCTTGAGAGAAAAAGGATTCAGGGCTTAAGGCTCCCGCTACGGTTAGCCTAGAAAGGATATACTGCTTGCAGTTTTCCAAACTGAGAGGCTCTAAACGCGCCTTGATACCAACGCGCTGCTCAAAAGGTTTGTTACGCTCAACCAAACCTGCAAGCTCTGGTTGCCCGAACATCAGCAATGTCACCAAAAAACGATCTTTCCACTGAAAGTTCAGGAGCAACCGCAGTTCTTCAAACACCTCAGCGTTCTCAATAGCATGCGCCTCATCGACTACCACAACCGTATCGCGGCCTTCTTGAGCATTGTCATGAATCAACTGCTGCAAATGCATCAACACATCGGCTTTATTTTGAGGAGGGTTCTGCGATCCTAAACCAAAAGCAATCATGCGCAAAAAATCGACATCATTCAAACGAGGGTTAGCCAAATAGGCCACACGATACCGCTCCTGAGTGAGTTCTTGAAGAATGACTTGGCCAATAACTGTCTTGCCGCAACCAAAAACACCACTGAGCACCCCCGCACCTTTGCGCTCTCTGACACAATAAAGCATGCGCGAAAAAGCTTCTTGATGTTGGGGTGAGGCATAAAAAAATCGAGGATCTGGAGTGTTTTCGAAAGGCTTTTCTTTGAGCTGCCAATATTCAGTATACATCAGTACTAGGTCGCAAAAGCATGGACTTCAAGTTCCACTAAAGCTTTATCAATCACAGGTTGATGTTTGGCAAATGCTGCCAACAAAGTGGTGTCGCACAGACGGTTAATACGACGAGGTATCCCCCCTGTGTTACGGTGGATCAACTCCAAGGCATCCCGCGTGAATAGGTCTTTGGTAGCTCCTGCAATTTTTAAGCGGTGATTGATATACCCTTGTGTGTCTTTGAACGCTAATGGCTCTAGCTTGGCTTTTACCGCAATGCGTTGTTCAAAGGGCTTATTGTCATCTACCATGCCAGAAATCTCAGGTTGCCCCGCTAATATTAGCGCCAAATCAAAACCATCTTCAGTCTGAAAATTCATCAAAACCCGTAACCCCTCAAAAACCTCTAACGAAGTGATTGCATGTGCTTCATCTACAATAATCACAGTACGACGGCCTTCACGCTTATTTTCCTGCAACGTTTTTTGCAAAATTTCTATCAATGCATCCGTGGATAGTTCTGATGTATTGATAGGCAATTCCACATTACGCAATAAACGCACAACCCCTCTAAATAAATCTTCAAAACTACGGGGCGGGACATTCATGACAGCGATACGGTGCTCTTCTAAACTGAGGCGACTCATCAATGAACGCAATAATAAAGTCTTACCGCAGCCAAACACTCCCGATAACATGCCTGCACCTTTATTCTCACGAATCACATATTCAAGGCGAGCAAGAGCCTCTTCATGCTGATCGGTCACATAAAAAAAACGTGGATCTGGTGTGTTTTCGAATGGATTGGCACTGAGGCCCCAAAACTCGTTATACATAGGCACCCTAAAGTTTAGAACGCTGCTTTAACTTCTAGATCGCGGCGGTGCACCCGCCGAACCGAGAATACTCACACCACGTTGCTTAGAAAGATCAACAGTATCGCGAGCAATACTTGCCTGCTCTGCATCAAAACGACTGACCATCACGATAGGCTGAAGCGGATTTTGACGACTGTGCTCTAGGACTTTGGCTAATTCACCCGTTGAAAGCTTTACCCATGTTCCTACCGGATAAATGGGGATGGCTGCCAAAAAACTTTTAAACGTCGCATCACTGAACAGCTGCCGGTGATTCTGAAATAACAATCGCATCGCTTCAGAAGGCACCATTTTTTCTCTGAATGGTCGATCATGAATGAGCGATTCATACATATCTAACAAACCTAAAACTTGACCATACTCATCAAGACTTGCCCCTGTCACGCCAAAAGGATAGCCACTGCCATCATGCCTCTCATGCTCTTGAATCGCAATACGACTGACAAACTTTGGCAAGGCCTTTTGTGCTAACAAAACACGCTGTCCCCATTGGGGATGCTCGCGTACGTGATCATGCTGCCCTTCTTTCCAGGGACCAGGATACCGAATCAAATGTTCAAACTTGACCATGCCGACATCATGCAGCAATCCCACCATAGCAAGATCCTGCACAAGTCCGCGACTGAGCTCTAATTCCAAACCCACTTGAACCATCAAAATAGCCACGTTCACACCATGCTGGGCCAATGTGGTCTCACGCTCATCAGCTATCGCCAACCGCATGAACTCAGGAGCATTCACCACCATTTGGTCAATTAACGCTTGGGACAGTTCAGGAAGATGCCCTAACTCCACGCGTTCTTCATGCCGCATACGCTCAAAACAGTGCTGTGTTTGTGATAAAAGCTGAGCATAAAGAACGCCCTCTTGATCCGAGGGCTCAAACTTAAGCATGGGCGCAGCAACGGCTTTGACAGCAGGTTGAGGCGCTTTTTGAGATAAGGCTGCAGGTCTAGGAGAAAAAGGAGAGCGTGCCGTAGCCGGCGACTGAATAGGCACCGGTCTAGCCTGTGTTGTCTTGGGTTGAACTTTAAGGATTTCGCTAATACGCACCATGAATGGCATTAGTATAGCGAAAGCACAGCTAAGCGTCTACCTAATCACCTGCAAACGTTGTTGTTTTAATTGCCGCACGGCTTTAGGAGGCTTCATCCAGCGACAGCACAACCAAAAACGTGTGCTCAGTTTATCCAGAAGGAGCATTTCTGCTGCATAACGGCGCGCCCGATAACGCGAAGGATCTTTATGAGGCTTAGGGAAAAACGCACGTAAAAGGTAGCGTCTTATAAAAGGAGGCCTTAATTGCTTCAAAATCCACGGATGGGTGCTTTGTCCAAAGTAGTGGTGCAACCGATCCAATACCAACCAAGAGACTGTTTTGGTGTTCCATTTCGCGGCCGTATCGATCACCACAGACCACTGCAATCGTTCCCCCCAATACTCTCTGTAGGCTAAAATATCTCTCCACCACTTCTGCCCTGTCCCCCCACTTAAAATTAAGTGCATGCACAAATATAAAAATTCATGTTCAACACTCAAACACCTAAAAACTCCTTGTTCCGATGTCACTTCACGACTGCGGTGCCAAAGCTCCTCTTCAGTCAAACCAAATACCTCTTCGTAGCGCCATCCACCATTCACTAAAGTCCAATGAATATCAAAAATAGTCCCAAGCGGATGCTTTAAAGCCAATTTAAATCGCGTTTTTGCTTCCAACTCTGCACATGATCCCATTACGGTATACCCATTTTGTTTCAGCAATTGGATCACCGCCTCAGCCTGTGAAGCATGAATGAGCAAATCGATGTCTCCACAATCCCGCACTTCAGGATCAACAATGTTTTGAATGATCAACGCAGGCCCTTTTAAAAGGATAGCCTCCTGCTTGGCCTGAGCCAATAAGGCTATCGTCTGCTGTGCGTGCATTAAGGAAAGCGTATTATGAGCCCAATTCATGCGTCGCTGATCAGGGCTTGGGATTGCTTGCAATGAGAGAGTTTTTGGCTTGAATCCTTCAGTACGCAATTTCATGCGTCCATGCCAACCTAAAAGACGTTGGTGCAAATAGGGAATGCCTTGTGCAATATCTGTGCGTTTTTGATCCGTTTCAATAGCCACCACACGGGCAACCACTTGATCTTGCGTAATCGGTGCATCCGGTTGGTGGGACGCATCCGCCTTAAATTGCAAAGTGTGATTTGGGAGGACTTGGATCAACCGATGCACCCTTAACTGACTGCCGTCTTTGTAAACCACAAGATCACCACATCGAAGTGGCTGTGCGATCGGTTGAACTAAAAGACGCGCTCCGTCGCCCCATAGGGGCTGCATACTCTGACCACGCGCAGTAATCCATACGGGCCCTTGCGCAAGCTGTTGCCGAAGCTTAAGGGCATCCATGACTGACTCTAACTGGAGTCTTTAGCCCGCTTTTTGCCTCCGCCAGCAGCACCTTTAGCGGCATTAGTACACGTCGCTGGAGTACTTTTGCAGCATAAAGCAGAACCCGCTTCAATTGCCGAAATACTGTGTACGGTGGGTGATTCATATTTCTGCTTGCGTCGTTTTTCCATCATACCTCCTTAGTTTTTTTGTGTGTCCGGTTCATACTTAATGGCCACTTCGTTATTCACTTTTTTCACAATCTTAGCCACTTTAATGGCCATTTTATAGCACTTAGTTAGGTCGCCCGTTTCAAGCTGTGCTAAACCATGACACCGCTGGCAGAATTGGACATACTCACATGTGGCGCAGTCGGGCAAATCTCCGTATTTCTGAATAGAATCTAGCTTTCTACGTAACTCAGAATCTGCTTCCCAAATTTCCTTAAAGGGTCTTTCACGAATGTTACCCATCGAAATCAATAGCTGAATACAAGGATAGACATCGCCATAAGGCGAGATATAACAAGCCACCGTTCCCGTACCACAGGTTTGTTTATTTCGCGCTTCTTCAACCGGAATAGGTTTATCGTAAGCGGGTGGCGTTGGCACATCACGACTCATGTACTCAAAAATTTGCTCATCATTAATTTGATACTTCATCACCGAACGATCCCCATCATTCTTAGGAGATACTTCAATGGTGGTGCGATAGCCTTGCGTGTCTAATGCTTTGGCCATTTTCTCCATCGCATCAACTTGATGATAGTTAGGTTCCATAATCGTGGATTTTAAAACAACATTAATTCCGTTTTCGCGCAACTGCTTCACAC
The DNA here is from genome assembly GCA_029261015.1 of Candidatus Omnitrophota bacterium. Lineage (GTDB taxonomy): Bacteria > Omnitrophota > Gorgyraeia > Aquiviventales > Aquiviventaceae > JAJDCC01. The sequence continues at coordinate 6,129 of JAJDCC010000131.1, forward strand.
AACGCACAACCCGCTCAAACGATCCTGGCCGATTGACAATGGCATCATGTACCTCAGCTGTCGCGCCTTGTAAACTGATCTCAATCACAACAGGCGCTAACTCCACTAAACGCTCGACCATTTTATCGGTCATGATGGTGCCATTAGTGAAGAGCTTCAGCGCAAAATGCTTTTCACGCGAGGCATAGAATGCGATATCAAAAAAATCTTTACGCACAAACAGCTCGCCACCTGAAAGCGTCAGATGCAAAGACCCAGCTTCTGCCAATTGATCAATCACATCAAAAGCTTCACGCGTGGTTAAGTCTTTATTGGCATGTTTCCCACCAAATGACTCATCCATGTGTTGGCAATAACAGTGAATACAGTCTGTGTTGCAATGGTACGTCAAATCTAAGTGGGACCAAAAGGGGATTTTTTTCTCATCGATTTTGAGAAAGATGCGGTTCATATGTTCTTGAGCTGCCGCACCTTCAATCTTCAGTAGGTCCTTGTCAGACACTGAAGGGAGTTTTCCCGAGACCCATTCCACAGCATCTCCCTTAGGAAAACCAATCAGGGTTTCCCCGTTTTCACCGCTTCCGCAGCTTCCGCCTGTGCATCCGCTCGATTCACATCCCATGGATAACTCCAAATTTATGAGGTCTCGGTGAATTTACCGTGCTCAAACAGCTGCCTACGGCAGAACTGCGCGCGGCAAATCCACCAAGACCTCTGCATACATAACGATTGATCATGTTACGTCAATCATCGCTTTAGAGGATAAGTCCTCAAAAAACGTTTGTGCATCTTTTGCTAGCACATCTGTAGGCGCGTCAAATTCCTCAGCGATTACAGCAATCATTTGCTCAACCGTGTTCTTTCCTTCGGCAAGTTCCCATAAGCGTGTGGCTACCGGATTCAGTGGAAACACTGATCCACTGCGCGGATTCACCACAACCGCTTCACCTTCTATAACGCGCCATGCAATTTCAGGCCGTCGCTGCGGCTTGCTCGACAATTCCATTTATCGTGCTCCAGACTTCAGGTTCAGGTTTGAAATATAAATAATGAGCCGGCACTCGCCGTGCTAGTTTTTCAGAAAGTCGCATTACCCCCTGCATCCAGGGCCCTTCACGCAAAGGCATAAAGGTGCAGCCCACTAAAGTAGAGACCGCTTCAATTAATCGTGCAGGTTCAGTCGCATAATGATCGGCATGCTTTAACAATAAAATCGTCTCTAAAGGCGCCTCTACAGGACCGGACACAAGCCCCAACTCCCCACAAAAAGGTGTTGAATAAAGCATTGGCACATCACCCAAAAAACGCACAGCAGCCGTTTCATCACTAAAAAGATAGCATTGCTCGCGCACTAACTTGGACATAGTGCTTTTTCCTGCGCCTGAAACACCGGGACACAAAACCCCACTCCCTCGGTGAGCAAATGAGGCCGAATGCACCAACAAGCCTCCATTCTCAACCAATAGCAAAGCCATTAACCAACGAACAATACCAATAATGGCAGCATCAGGATGTGCTTCAACAGTAATCGATTCATGACAAGCATTACGGTAAGCTTTGAAATCATAGGCATGGATAAAAAAACTGCCAGGCTCATCACCCAGCTGATAAATCAATTGCTCTTGCCCAATTTTAAACTGCTCGTTGCGCGCGATGGTTAAGGTCCATGACGGAGTAGCCATCACTCCTTTTTTGGCATGATACTGATGGCACCTCTCCAACAACCAATCGTGAATCGGCGCTTCATCGATAAGAGTAAGTGGAAGTCCTGCGATACTTAAGGTGATTTGATGTTCACTCATATCAGTGCAGTCTAGCCCTCCGCTTCCTTCACTGTCAACCAAGGATCCTTCAACAACCTATCGCTGAAACTATTAGCAGCTTCAGTCTAAATTCAGTTTTAAGGCAGGATCGCCCAATAAGTTGAAGGTTTGAATGACCAGCTTCGCAGTAGACTCGGGAAGTTGTTGGGCAGCCAGTTCGTGAGCCGCTCTTAAAGCATCGCCCAAACTCATATCCTCATCCACAATCTTACGCACCCATTCTTCTGCGAGAACCTGCTGTTCAACTGTAGAGGATAAACTGGATGGGCTTAAGGTCGCGACAATCCCCTTATCTTCGGCCAAGAGTAACTGCTCAGACAAACTGTCCAATGCGGTAGGGTGAGCAAAGTAACCTGAGAGACAGCCTAAAGCCAAGAGAACCGGATATTGGTTCACATTCGTTAATGAACTGATATCAGAGGACCTGAACAATTGAGCAGAGGACCAAATCTGCACAGCACCATGCCCTGTATAGGATGCAAACCGTACCCCATTATTCATCTCGGTGATGAAATTGGCTTTGGAAGTAGGACCATCCGTTAACCCATACTTGATCACTGTTTGGCTACCTCCTCCGGGCAATAAGTCGGCGACTTTATCGACTGTGGAGTAAAACACAGCTTCATTATCCGCCATCAACACATTATCAGCCAATACCCCTGCTGCATCATAAGCAATGGTTTTATCGATCACAATCTGCAGATCCGCAGCGCTGTCCACTGGCCAACGCCCAATGGACATGACTGGTACGGTTTCACCACCTTTGGTCGCATACCAAGAATCGGAAACCGTTTCACCTGATGGGTCTTGCACTAAAGCCACCGGAACATATTGAGAAACCCCATTCCCTTGATGATCTAGATAATCAAAATGTCCATCACCCACCAGTAATGCCATTTCTGCACCACGTTGATTGGCAAATAACATGAAGTCACGAATACCCGCAGGATCGGGTAATCCGCCACTGAATTCGTCATAGATATCTTGGAGATCTATCAGCAATCCAAAGCGCGCGGTCACAAAACTCTGCACGGTACTATGGAATAATTCTGGAGCAATTACCAAATAGGGCACATAACTAGAAATCGCTTTCAACACAGAAGCAGAATCCAGTTCGATCAGATCCGGTGTTAGGATGGCACTTTCCGGAATCACCACCCATCGATCCCCTTCTGTATAGGTGTAAGTCAAATCAACGTTGTAGCTGGGAGAACCGGCTTGACCTGTTATCCCATCAAAGTATTTCACCGACTCAGTCCCGTTTACCAAAAAGGCCATGACATCTAGTGCCGGGAATTGTTTAAGCGTGTACTTATATTTACCGCCCGCTTTCGGTGTAAAAATCAAACCATTGTTAGGAGTCACCATTGACCGCGGATAAGACAATGCGACTGAATCCACCAAGAAGAGCTGCTCGAGCGCGCCAGCCTCAGAAGTGGCTTCGATACGAATGGTATTTGCCCCTTCATTCAGCGTTGTTGAATCAAAAGTTGCCGTGAATTCATGATACACATCGTTGTACCAAATCTCACTACCCACTTGCGAACCGTTCACATAAATAATGGCATGATGTTTGGTGTAACTGGGATCCCCCCAGCCCCATTTAGACATACCCTGCATTTTCACCAACACGCTTGCCTGTGTTCCGGTATGAATCAAATTGGTTACTGTCAGCGGAACATCCAAAATTTCTTCATAGCCATCCCAAGACCACATTTCAGTCTCAAAGAACCAATGCTCATCCGATGTGGATTCTGAGTAGTAAGCTTCTTCGCCCAAATCTGACACTGTAAAGATATGCCCCAATTCGGTTAAACCACCTGTTTCCAGCTCAGCCTCCTCCATACGTCCGCCACCATCATTGAGCTGCGTCAAGAAATAAATATTCTTGTTAAAGAAACGCGTTAAGCGCGGTTCACCCCAGAATAAGAAATAATCTTCCTCTTCAAACACATCCGCTTCAGCCGGATCAGGTCCATAAATACGGATAGGAATTTCATCACCATTTGCTTCAAGCCGCAACGAATCGGGGTCTAAATCTTCTAAATCCCAACCCGCGTTCTTCAAATCAGTTCCGGTGACTTTGTAAATCCCTGAGTTCGTCACATGAATCTTAATCGGCTGAATACCTGATTGTACTTGGATGGTAAGATCTGCAATCTCTTCAAGTATTTCTTCGACTTCTGACTGGGATAATGATCCTAAGGAAGTGGTATTGCTTGATGTCACGGTTGATGTTGTTGTCGTGGTAGTAGTGACAGCCGCAATCTGAGCATCCAAATCGGTAAACCCACCGGATGCGCCTACAGCACCTGAGCGAGACAATTCTGAAACAACCTGTAAAGGTGTCTCCACACTCGAAACATCGGTGTTACCAGTAGCGACATCAAAGCGCACGGTACGCCCTGTGGGATCTGGTGTCACGGCGCCAACCGTCTGCACCACTTTGCCCCCACCTTCTCCAATCACTTCCAAGCGATACACATAATCTTTGTTGTCTAATTTCTTACGGTCAGAGGTCATATCCATCCAAGAATAGTTATCACCGGCAATCGGCCCCCCTAAGGCAGGCATAGGACTCATCGTAATTTGCTCAAACTCTAATTCTTCTCCTTCTTTTGCCGACTTCTCCGCGCGCGCCACATGGTAGCCGCGAACCCTGGCTTCAGAAACCGTATTCCAGGAAACTTCAACCGCATCTCCCTGCCGTTGTACGGCCAAATTATTTACCTGGGCTATAGGCGTAGGGTCATAATGTGTCAGAATAATATCCACCGCACCACGGCGCTTAGCATCACTGATTCCTGTTTTTAGAGGATTACCCCCAGTAGGAGCACTCCAAGCTGTGCCATTATAATTGCCAAAGCGCACATCCTGGTCAGAGTCTAAAATAGTGACCACAACACGATCTTCTCCTGGAAAAGTGTTCATCTCCAAGTGCACTTCGGTTTCAGTGCTTGCACTATAATTCAAATCTGTTTCAAGGGTCCATCCTCCACCACTTGTCCAGGTAGCCCAATCCAAATCACCATTACTGGTCGCATCATTGTAAACAACCACAAGCTCGTCACTGGTACCGACCCAACCACAATCCACATTCATCATCTCTGAACCACGTACTGTGGTATCTAAACTGGTATCGATATTTGCCCATGCACTGCCTGTCCACCGCCCTACTTCAAGGCGCGACTCAGCTTGATCATCAAAGGGATTAATAATCGCTAACCCAATTTCATTCGAACCAGGTTCTGAACACAGGGCCACTTGAAAAGATTGCATCAGGTTTAATGTCACTGCCACAGCACTTGTATTTGCAGGATTCGCAGCTAGATCCGTAATATTAGTTCCCACTCCAACCGCAATCGAATGCGTCCCCGGAGTGAGCAGATTGGTATTGGCCGTATTACCCGAGTTAAACTCAACGCGAATGGTGTCATTTGTGGAAGTGGTTGTGACTAAACTGATTGGGTTTGCCCCAGCACCCGTTGATGGAATATTATTTCCATCGGTTGCCC